>DASTBN010000870.1:0-2442 GCA_035712045.1 Pseudonocardiaceae bacterium | reverse complement strand
GTGGAAATGCGGGGTAACCGGCTAGGCGCCGCGGTGATGCTTGTGGGCGGAGCCGCGCTGGTGTACTTCGGGTTCCTGCGCGACTGGCACCTGCATTGGGGCGCCACCGCGTGGGAGGCAGGCGGCGAGGTCGCTGGCGATGAGCTGATGCCCGAACCGGGCATCGTGGCGACCCGCGTGGTGGAGATCGACGCGCCACCATCAGCCGTCTGGCCGTGGCTGGTGCAAATGGGGCCCGGCCGCGGTGGCGCCTATACCTACGCCTGGATCGAGCGCCGGCTCGGCATCGACATCCACAACAGCGACCGCATCATTCCCGAGTTTCAGCACCTCAAGGTGGGTGATGAGATCCCGATGCCCGGCTATGCGATGCGCGTGGAGCAACTCGATCCCGGGCGGGCGATGGTGTTCCGGTCCAGCAACCACGCCTGGGTGTGGTCGTTCGAGCTGCGGCCCACCACCGGTCACACCAGGCTGATCAGCCGCAACCGGTTCGACACCTCCGCCTTGCCGTGGAAGGACAAGCTCGCCTACCCGGTTATCGAGCCCGGCTCGTGGGTGATGGAGCGCAAGATGCTCCTCACCATCAAGCAGCGGGCCGAACGGCTCGCCCGGACACCGACGCCAACCGCATGAAAGCTGAACACATCGCCGGCAGGGCTTCTTGATCGCTAGCGCGCGGCCCACCGTACGGTTGCAATCGCGGGCGGAAGAACCTGAACTGGAACCGGGCAGAGGAGTCACGATGAAGATCGAGTATCTGCACGCCTCCAAATACGGCAACGGGGCCATGGTGGCGGAGGAGTTCAGCAAGCAAATGGCCGCCAAGGGCGTCACGGTCGAGGTCCATCACATCCGGGAGGCCAGGCCGAAAGAGCTGCCGCCGGCTGACCTGTACCTGTTCAGCTCGCCCGCGCGCTTCGGCAAGCCGATCAGCGGCATGCGCCGGTTCCTGAAGAAGGTGGAACTGCCCGCGGGCACGAAGTACGCCATTTTGACCACCGAGGCGGCTCCGCATCCAGACCGGGCCGGGCACGTGCCCAGCGAGCAGGAGCTCGCCAGGTGGACGCGCGTCCGCCCGGTCATGAACGAGATCTTGCAGCGCAAGGGACTGGTCGAGGTCGCCGAGGGCAAGGTCCAGGTGACCGAGATCAAGGGACCGCTGGAAGAAGGCTGGCAGCACAAGGTGGACGCCTTCACCGCCCGCATCCCCGTCCAAGGCTGACAGGTCCGCTCCATCACCACAACCGGCAAAGATGAGGCGAGATGGGCATCGGCGAGGATACCGAGGCGGTCCCACAGCCGATCGGCGTGGGACCGGAGATGGCGGCGCTTAGCCGCTTCTACCGGGACGTCACCTGGAAAGGGGCCATCCACGAATGCGGAATGGGCCCGGGCACGCCCGCGATGACCGCAGTGGGACGCGGCACGGTCCAGGCCATCCAGGACGGGCGCTGGATCGTCCTGGATTGTGAGCAGGACCAGTTCCTGCCCGACGGCACCTTGGTGCTGACGTGGCAGATGCACTGGGTGTCGGGCTGGGCTCCCGAGCACGGCGAGTACCGGGCGGTGATGACCGACAACTACGGCCACGCCGATGTGTACCGCGGGCGGATCGAGGGTGACCGCCTGGTGTTCGAATCCCTGGAGGCAGCCGCCGCCCGGCTGCGCTTCACCTGGGATGCCTCCGACCCGGCCGTCACCACCTGGCGCAACGAGATGGCGGTGGGTGATGGATCATGGTTCCTCATCGAGGAATACCGCATGGTGCCGAGTTGATCTTCATCATGACACCCAACATCGTTCAGACCATCAAAACCCGCGCCGAGCGCCTGAGCGGCCGGGCACGGGCTCGCAGCCAGCCGGGGAAGAAGCCGTCATGGCACATGTCGTCGCACGGCTACCTGGATGTCATCGAAGGCGGCGCCAAGATTGCCGCAGCTATCCTCACAGCCCCGGTGCTGCGGGGGCCGCACAACCGGTGGGGCGCGACACCAGCAGAGGTCTCCATGGCCATGCCTGGAGATGAGCTGGTACCCAGGCCGAAGATCACCTCCACGCGTGCCATCACCATCAACGCCCCACCGCATGAAGTCTGGCCCTGGCTGGTCCAGATCGGCCAGGGCCGCGGGGGCTTCTATAGTTTCGACGCGCTGGAAAACCTGGTGCGCTGCGACATCCACAGCGCCGACCGGATAATTCCGCAGCTTCAGCAACTGCACCCCGGCGACCTGATCCTTCTTGCCCCGGCTGGGGCACCCTGCTTCCGGGTGTCGAAGGCACAGCCGCCGAGCGTCCTGACTCTGGTTGGAGCCGATCCCAAGACCCAGGTCGCGGCTCCTATCCCTGCTACGCCAGAAGACATGGCCTCCACCTGGCAGTGGGTGCTCCACCCCGTCCACAACGGCCGGGGCACCCGGCTGATAGTCCGGCAGCGCCTCA
>DASTBN010000869.1:0-8144 GCA_035712045.1 Pseudonocardiaceae bacterium | reverse complement strand
GCCCTGACTCGGCGCAATGTGTCACACGGACTCGATGCCATTCCTCGTCGGTGATGGCGGGCGGGGCACCCCGCGAACCGGCCTCGTTCCATTGTTCGTCGATTCGCCGCCGGTCGGCGTTGTTCACGACGAATATCCCGTTGTGCGGGTAAATGGTGTTGTCGGTAGAGAGGTGAACGTAATAATACTCCGTGTCGGACCGGTAGCCGAACACGATAATCACATCGCGGTCCCTGATCTCAACGGGGGTATCTATCCGAACGGCAGCGTCGATCTGGGCCGAGCCGAATCCCGGTCCAGCCGATAGTATGGCGTATTCGAAGGGTCGGCGAGGCCCGGGACGCGCCGCCCCGGCCTCAGCCAGGATCGCCTCTGTCCCTGGGAACCGCCACTTCCCGGGGGTCACCGGGGCCCAGTTTTCCGCCTTCATCACGCCGGTCATCTTCGTAGCGCCGATATCGCAGCCGGTGGATTGGCGCCGCCCGGCCGCCTGTGACGCACAAGCCGCCGCACCGAGAACAACGACCACAGCGATCGCTGACAGGCCCCTCCTGGATTTCGCCATGCAGTCCCTCCCCGGGGAGTTCGTCACAAGCGCTCAGCGGACGCCGCGGGCGCCGGTCACTTTCCAGATTTTCCCGTTCGCCTTGGACAGGATGTAGAGGTCTCCATCGCCGTCGGTGCCAAAGCGGAGATCGACACGGGAGTCACCGGCGAGCTCTTTCATCGTCACCCGCTGGCCCGTGTCGCTGACGAGCACGAACTCGTGGATCGTGGCCAGGTGCTTGGCGCCCCGGCGCATCTCGCTCGCGTCGGCGTACAAGACACGGCCGTCGACGCCGTCGCCGAACATATACTTGCCGCGCAGGTCCGGCAGCCCGGTACCGCGATAGACGAAGCCGCCGATCACCGCGTGCCCGCTGTCGCGATCGCACGGCCAGCCCGGCGGGGGATCGTGATTGTAGGCGGCCACGGGGTAGGTATAACCGTTCCGTTCGTCGTTCTCCGGCAATGGGTAAACATGACAGCGGTCCTCCTGCTTGAACACGAACGGGCCCTCCCGCTTACTCCATCCAAAGTTGTCACCCGCCTGAACCTGATAGATCGACTCGACGGCGTGCTCCCCCATGCTTCCCAGCAGCATCCGGCCGCGCTCGGCGGTATCCCAGCTGAAGCGATAGGGATCGCGCAACCCGTACGCATAGATCTCCGCGAGGGCGCCGGGTTTGCCCACAAAGGGGTTCGTGGGAGGGATTCCATACCCGCCACCGGACCCGTTCGTGCCTAGCGGATCAATCCGCAGGATTTTTCCCTGCGGTATCCCCAATTCCTGGGGATCGTTGCTCTGCACCCCGTGGCCCCCATCGCCGACCGCGACGTAAAGCAGCCCGTAGTCCCCGTCGCCAGGCTTAGCGGTCGGATTGAAGCCGATCTCCTGGATACCATGTAAATAACCCCCGAACGCGAGGCGGAGCACTTCCCGGCGGGTCCCGCTGAAAGTACTAGCGGCCGGGTCCGCTGCCGTCCACTCGGTCAGCACGCCGTGCACGACGGTACGATCCTGGGCCGGCAGGTGCGGAATTTTCGCCCCGAGCGCGCCGCCCGCCTCGGTGTGGACCGTATAGAATTTTCCATTCTTCGCGAATTCGGGGTGGAAGGCCACGAATCCGAAACCACTCCCAAGGCCCTCCTTGGTCCAGAAATCGGAGGAGAAGATGGCGCCGACGTCAAGGTACTCATGTGGCATTTCCTGGCGCAATGTCCCGCGCTTGAGGAGGTACATCTTGCCGTTGAGATCCGGAACGAACAGCCGTCCCGAACGGTCTGGAACCTCACCCAGGAAGTTGATCCGAGCCCAGCGCTTCAGCCGCGGGTCGTCTGTCAGCGGCGGATCCGATCGCGGTATCGTCGCGAACTCCGTGAGGGTCAGCGCCAGGCTGGACGCGATCGGGCGATGGGTGCCCGCAGCGTCCCGTCGAGCCAGCAGAACTCCCGATACCACCGCCACCGTTGACGCGACAACGACGACCAACAGAGTCAGCAGGCCCGCTCTGCCCTTCGACATCCCGCTCCACCATGGTTGTAGATTCGAGGAAAGCAGAGACCTTAGAGCACTCGCTACGTAACTCCTGGCCGACCACTACGCCGCGTTAGCCGCCGTGGTACATGACCACCGCGTTGTGGCCATCGAGGTCAGCTGATGACCCGCCTGCGGCCCGTCAGCGCGGGCCCGAGTATCGCCTCCGCCACCGGTGCGCGAGGGGAGGATCGGGGAAGGCCAGGCTCGTAGCCTCGCGGCTGCAACCTCCCGCTCTGATTAATGAGGAGAACACCGTGACCAGCTCAGCCATCGTGCCCGCGATCACCCATGTCGCCGTGACCGTGACCAACCTCGACGTCAGCCGGGGGTGGTACACCCGGGTCCTGGGCGTCAAGCCAGTCATTGACGAGGACACCGGCCCGTTTCACCACGTCGTCTACCAGCTCGGTAGCACGCTGCTGGGGCTGCATAGCTTCCCCGCCCTGAGCAGCGATGAGCCTTTCGATGAGCGCCGCGCGGGCCTGGACCACATCGCCTTCGGCTGTGCCAGCCGCGACGAGCTGGCGGAGTGGGCCACCCGGCTCGACGAGATCGGGGTCGATCACCGCGAGATCGTCGACGCGGGATACGGATCCGGCCTGGCGTTCCGCGACCCGGACAACATCGCACTCGAGCTGTTCGCCTTCCCCGCGTGAGGACTGGCGGGGACCATCGGCGGCTTCGCCACACCGTATCAGCCGTGAGCTAGACACCAGTCATCTTTTCGCGAGTGATGGAACGCGCCTGGTGTCTAGCACACGGCGGTGGCATGCCGGCCTGTGCGGAGGATGCGCCGGTCGAAGACCAGGCTGACCCGGTCCGGGCGCCCGGCATCGAGGTTGTCCCGGATGACCGGGGCGTTCGCGCTAAACTTGCCAGGCTCGGCACCGGCCCCGACGAATCAATTGTTGATCAGCTGTAATGACCGACAGGGGCGACGCGCGATGGCTCACGCTGGCGGGAATCCAAACGGGACTCTGGTTGAGAGGCATGACCGAGACAATGACAGAGGCGAATGAGACGACGGTGCCGGTGCTGCCGTGCGTGTCGGTGGACGAGACGCTGGCGTTCTATCAGGCCCTCGGCTTCGAGGTCGTCTACAAGCAGGTCAAGCCGTACATCTATCTCGCACTGGGCTGGAGCGGCTTCGAGCTGCACTTCGGCAAGGCGCCCGAGGGACTGGACCCGAGTAAGGAAAACAACGGTGGAGCACTGGTCATGGTGGACGCGGCCGCTCCCTACCATGCCGCCTTCACCCAGGCCATGCGCCAGGCCTACGGCAAAGTGCTGGCCACTGGACGGCCGCGGATCACCCGCTACCGGCAGGGCGCGAGCCGCTTCACCTTGATCGACCCGTCGGGCAACTCGATCATCTTTATCCAGCGCGACGAGCCCATAAAGCTGGAATACGGCGGATCCAAGCGGCTTGAGGGCCTGGCTAAGGCACTGGACAATGCCCGCATCTTCAGCGAGTTCAAACACGACAACCGCACCGCGTTACGTGTCATCAGGGCCGCCCTGCGCAAATACGAAAGCAGTGCTCCGGCGGTCGACCGGGCCCTGGCGCTGGCGACTTTGATCGAACTGGCGACCGCCCTGGACGAACACGACACGATCGATGAGTGGCGCGAGCAGCTTGGAGCGATCCAGCTCACCGACGCCGAGCAGCGGCAGGTTGACGACAGACTGCACAACACCGACGACCTCAGGCTGTGGCTGACGAGGCAGTATGTTAAGGCGCCGAAGAAGGACGCTGACACGTCCTGACACCATGTCATGCGACACGCCGCCACGAGACGCACCGCGCGGCCCCGGCCGCCAGTGCGCGCCACCGAAGGCGCCCGGGCGAACATGGCGAACGCCTCCAGCTCAGGCCGTTCCGTGATCCGGATAGCCGAACGTGGTCGCTAGCACAACGCGTGATAGGCGGCCTGGGTAAGCAGTTCGGCCGCGCGCTGCCGGTCCCGGCTATCACGGGTAACCAGATGAACCTGCGACTCGATCAGCACAGCGTCGATACCCTCACCCGAGAATCGGTAGCTGGCGGTGTCCCGCAGATCCACAGCTGACCTTATCCAGCTGCCCAGCGCGTCCAGCGAACGCGGCCCAAGATCGGGCACATCGTCGAGGGTCGCCTCGTTGAGCCCGCGCTCAATCTGAGCGACCACCATCTTGGCAAGGGCGCTTTCCCGGTCCGGTGGAGGATACGGCTGCCCGGTCAGGTCAACCACCGAGCAGCCCAGGGCCTCGGCCAGGTCCTCGATCAGGCCCCGCCGGTTGAACCCGCGATGCCCATTCTCCAGCAGCGACAAATACGGCTTACTGATCCCCGCCAGCCCGGCCGCCACGTCCTGACTCAGCCCGCGACGGCGCCGGATGAACTTGGCGCGCGCCGATCGACGACGCTTCCTCAGGCCGCGCGTCCTCCGGCGACGCTTCCTCGGCGTCCACACGCTGCTGCTGGCTCAGCTCGCCGCAGACCGCATCGGCCAGCGCGTCGCCTTCCCGGTTCAGCTCATCGGGCAGACACTCGCTGACCGCAGCGCTCCACTGGGTCCAGGCGATCTCTCGGAACGGCGGGGTCTCACTACATCAAGATCAAGATAAAATGCTTTACCGCTTTTTCTGTGACCAATTCTTATTTTCTCAGCGTTTGACGGATTTACTTTGGGGCATCACGGCCGTTCTGGCCACCGTCTAGTCCGTGCCACTACAAGCAGTAGTCAATGTTTCACTCGAACGTCGCGACCCCGCAAGACGCCTGCCGAGTGACAATAAGAGAACAGGAGAGATTACATTTTCACAATTTCGGGGGATAGCGGTGGCGGGCCGGGTCGCCAAGAGAAGTATGACTTAGGTTCGTGGCGTCCGCAACTCTCGCGGGACCGAGTTGGTATTTTCGCGATGAAAATTCCCATTAAAATGGGATTTCGCCACGGTGAAAGGGCCGTCACGTCAGAACCGGCCAATGGGCCCATATTCGGCTGCGAGCAATCGCATTATTGGAGCGAAACCAAAGATCCGGGAAACGTCGGCAAAGAATCCCTCAGATTCTCACTGGCAGCCAGGCGGGAAAAAGTGAGCGCACCGGCGAAGTGGTGACCGTTAAAATCAAAGATGACATGAAGGGGAAGGTCTCGTTCTGTTTTCACTGCACCGTCTGGCCCGGTTACCGTTTACCCGCTTATTATCGTAACGATGGAGTGGTTCATATCCTTGCTCAGGTAGATTCTTATGAGCCGATTTGCCGTTGGAGCCACTGAGACCCGCACTGCAATCGCGGGCCCGATTACCTCGCGCCGAGCGCCCAGAAAAGCGACGGCCCCACCCGGTTCAGCCAGGTGGGGCCGTCGCCTTCCCGGGTTCCGCTCAGCGGACCGTCGCGGCGCCAGCATCGCCGCCGCGTCCACGATCAGCAACAGCCCATGCTCATGATCGGCTCCTCAGTGGACAGTCGGGGCCAGGAGTCAGGGGATGATCCGAACGATGACCCGCGCGCATCGACCATGAACGGTGAAAATGATCTTTTCCTGTCTGCGGGCTGTCTGCAAAAGTGCAGCTCAGGGCAAGTGCAACCATGATCGGTGCAGGTGGGCGAAGCGTGCCTAGCGGTAGTCGTACTATTGGTAATCACGGTCTCGGACCGCGCAGTCGCGACCGACCGATCTCGTCCGCCTAAGAAATTTGACGCGGTACGGCAAACATTCAGTCAGGTGCGGAATGTCGTGGGATGGTGGCATTGTGTATCGACCAGGGGCTGAGGGTTTCGGTCGGGTCTGGGTGGGTGTGTGCGGTTAGGTGGGTATGGGTAGTGGTGGCATCCAGAGCCGACCCAGCATGGCGTCGCGCAGGGTGGTGAGTTTGTTACAGCCGTGCTTGGCTGCGGTGGAGAGGACCCTGCGGATGATGCAGCGGTCTTGGGTGCGTTGGTCGCTGGTGAGCCGCCCGGAGATGTTTTGCTGGATTTTGGCTGGTCGTCCGATGATCCGGACGATCTTTCAACGGCATGTCCCCCGTTGACCAGCAACAACAGCACCACCCACGCAAGCACAACATCTTCAACGCCCTCACCGTGTTCCTGATCGGCCGACCAAAATATGCCGCCCAGCTGAAGCGCGAGTGTTATGGTCTCATCCAGGCATCGCGAAATGTAGCGTTCGATCCCGGTGGCCGCACTTCGACGGGAGGGACGATGGAGCAGCGGCCTAGGAGGCCGAGCCTCCACGTGGAGGAGCGACGGTTACTCACGATCATGTTCGGTGACATGGTCGGCTCGACCTCTCTCTGCGAGACCATCGGCGCCGACTCGATGCACGAGTTGCTCAAGCTCTACCAATGGGCTTGCACGCAGGCGATCATCGACAACGACGGCACTCTGTCAAGCTGGATGGGCGATGGGTTCATGGCCCACTTCGGTTATCCGTCCCGGCACGAAGACGCTGCGGTGCGCGCTGTCGAGGCAGGCCTCGGCGTGGTCTCTGCGGTCAGGACTCTCGGGCCGGAGCTGATGAGGCGTTTCGGGGTCAAGGTCGATATCCGGGTCGGCATCCACACCGGACTTGTCGTGGTCAGCGAGGCGCCAGGGCGGGAAGACGACCCGAATGCTGTTTTCTTCATCGGAGAAACGACCAACATCGCGGCGCGTCTCGAATCCTCAGCGAGACCTAACAGCGTGTCCATCAGCGAAGCGACGTGGGAGCTTGTCCGGGGCTACTTCGACGTCGATGCGCTGGGACCGCAGAAGCTGCGGGGGCTTACCCGTAAGATCAACACTTTCTGTGTGCGCGGGAGAACCTCCGCGACATCACGCTACTTCGCCCGTAGCGGCCGGTTGACGCCACTCGTCGGCCGCGCGGCCGAGCTACGCGATCTGCTGGAGTTCGCCGAGCGGGATTTTGCGGGGCCGTGCGACTACTTCGGGCTCACTGGTGAGGCGGGAATGGGCAAGACCCGACTCCTGAATGAGCTCGTCCACCGGGCGGGACCGAGCAGGGGCATCCTCTACTGCAGCTGCTCGCCGCGCGACACGACGTCGCCGCTGCACCCCTTCGCACGGCTTCTCCTAGAGCTAGCCCAGGCCTCCAACCGTTCCTCAGACGTCACCTTTGATTCGTTCGCGTTCCACATCGGGCCGGACACTCTGGACCGGACCGCGATGGCGCGCCTGGCGGTGTTGGCGGGAATCGATCCGCCCGCCGAATTCCTTCCGCCAGACGTCACACCGGAACGGGCGCTGCAGGAAACCTCCGACGCCGTTCGCGCATGGCTGTACCGACAAGGCGAACGCGGCGGCGCCGTCCTGCTCGTCGACGATGCGCAGTGGCTCGATCCCACTAGCCGCGACCTCCTCGCTCACCTGGTCGACAGGCAGGCGGCGTTGGGCGTTGTGCTGGCGTACCGGCCGGACCCGGGCACCGAGTGGATGACGTTGATGTGCCGCTCGAGCCTTGAGCTGCGACCGCTCAGCCAGGCCGACTGCGTCAACCTGATCGGGCACGTCGTCGACGGCGAGGAGCAGCGCGTGGCCGAGGCGGCCGCTCGCTCCGATGGGGTACCGCTCTTCGCCGAAGAGCTCGGGCGCACGCTCGGGAGCGGCGAGCTGCATGAGTTCGGCTCGTTCCCGAGCACCTTGCACGATCTGGTGGTATCCCGGTTGGACCGCATTCCCGAGGCCAAGGTGCTCGCCCAGGTCGGCGCCTCGATCGGCCGAGAGTTCGAGCTCGACCTGCTGGCCGAGGTGACCGGACTGCCGCTTGCCACGATCCTCTACCAGGCTCAGGTCCTCGAGTCCGCACGGATCTGGGAGCGAAGTCGGTTGCACGATAAGGCGGCGTTCATTTTCCGCCACGCCCTGCTCCAGGACGCCTCGTACGACTCACAGATCAGGGAGCGGAAGCAGTACGTCCACGGACGTCTTGCCGACGTTCTGGCCGGGCGGGGCGGGAACGCTGCCGCTGGCGGGTTGGCTGCCATCGCTCACCACCTCGAGAACGCGGGCCAGACCCGGTTACCCGCCGCTGTGGGCGCATGGGCGGCGTCAGGGTTCGCCACCGCGAACGACGGT
>DASTBN010000868.1:0-4364 GCA_035712045.1 Pseudonocardiaceae bacterium | reverse complement strand
ACCGACCGGCTGATCGAAGTGCTCTGGGGTTACGCGCCACCCGCCAGCGCCGAGAACACCTTGCAAACCTACGTGTCTCACCTGCGCAAAGCCCTCGAGCCAGGTCGTGCGCCGCGGGCTCAGCACGGCCTGCTGCGCACCCGCTCCAGTGGCTACGAGTTGGGTGTCCCACCTGAGGCGATCGACGCGGTGCGGTTCGAGCGGCTGGCCCGCGCTGGTCATGATGCGTTGCCCGAGCAGCCGGGGCGGGCGGCTGAGATCCTGCGCGCCGCTAACGCGTTGTGGCGTGGTGAGGCCTTGACCGATTTCAGTCTCGAGTTATTCGCCCAGTCCGAGATTACCCGTCTGACCGAGCTCCGAATCGCCGCGATGGAAGACCGGGTTGAGGCTGATCTCGCGCTGGGCCGTCACGTGGAGCTGTGCAGCGAACTGAGCCAGGCGGTGACCGAGCAACCGCAGCGTGAACGATTGTGGTCCCAGTTCATCCGGGCGCTGTACCGCTCCGGGCGTCAAGCCGACGCGCTGGCGGCCTACACGCGGCTTCGTACCCAGCTGGCGGAGCAGCTCGGCATCGACCCCAGTCCCGAACTGGTCCGGCTGCACGAGGCGGTGCTCGCCCAGCGCCCCGACCTGGAGTGGCGTCCAGCGCCACAGCGCCTCACGCGAGGTCCCTCCAGCACGACGGAGCGGTCGGCTGAGGGAGAACCGCTGCCACAGGCTCGAGCCGCGCTGGCGGCGTACGACTGGCAGCGCGCCTACGAGCTGTTCTCCCGCGCGGAACAGGCGGGGCCGCTGAGCGCGGAGGATCTCGATGGCCTGGCCGAGGCCGCGTTCTGGTCGATGCGTGACCGGGAGGCGCAAGCCACGTGGCAGCGTGCCCACCGCGCCCATCTGGAGGCCGGTCAGCCCCGCCGGGCCGGCGTGGACGCGTTCCTGCTCACCATGTATTCCCTCGTTCACCAGCAGTTCGCGGTGGCCCGGGGCTGGTTCCAGCGCCTGCGGCGGCTGCTCGAGACCGAACCCGACTGCCTAGAGCACGGTTACCTGTTCTGGGCAGCCATGATCATGGCACTGCTAGACGATGATCGGGAGAAGTGCCTCGCCGCCGCTGACTCGACCTACGAGGCGGGAGTGCGTCACGGAGTGGCCGATTTCCAGGCCGTGGGACTGGTGTTCCGAGGGGGGATGCTGATCCGCCAAGGGCGGGTCGAGGAGGGCCTGGGCATGCATGACGAAGGGATGGCGATGCTCGTCAGCGGAAGCCTGTCCCAGCTCGCCACCGCACAGACCTACTGCCAGCTCATCCGCACCTGCTACGAACGGGGTGACTACCGTCGCGCCCACGAGTGGACCCAAGCCGCGGAGGATTGCTTCGCGCGCACCGGGCTGAGCAGCTTTCCCGGGGACTGCGAGACCCACCGCACCGCCATCCTGATCAACAGCGGTGCCTGGACACTCGCCGAGGAAGTGGCTCACCGGGCGTGTGCGGCGACGCAGTACTTCGACCTCCGCCATGTCGGCCAAGCCTTCGCCAGCATCGGGGATGTTCGTCTGCGGATCGGCGATCTGGCCGGCGCCGAAGAGGCATTCGCGAAGGCCGAGGAGCGATTCGCGGTGTCGTTACCCGGCCGGGCCCGGCTTGAGCTACTCCGCGGCCGCCCCGCGGCGGCGGCCGCGCTGATCAAGGCCGCACTGGACGGCGGGGGCTTGGACCAGCTGGCCCGGACCTGGCTGCTCCCCGACCAGGTAACCATCGCGCTCGCTCTCGATGATCTCGATACGGCCCGCGCGGCGGCGGCCGAGCTGGCATCCTCGGCGGAACTGTATGGCAGCAAGGCGATGCACGCGGCGGCCCAGGGCGCCCGGGGCGCGGTGGCGCTGGCCACCGGCGAGGACGACCCCGTGCCCTCGCTGCGCCGCAGCGTCACGCTCTGGCAGGAGGCCGGATCACCCTACGAGAGCGCCCGCGTCCGGGTCGTGCTGTCGACCGCACTGGAACGGGCCGGTCGGCTCAACACCGCCCGCGTGCAGCTCGCCGCTGCCCGGGACTGCTTCCATCGTCTCGGTGCCCGGCTGGACGCGGAAACCGCTACCGCGCGTCCTGAGCCACCAGATCGAACTTCTTGATCTTGACGGCGGTGAGCAGCGCTGTCCACTGCGCCGCGGTGAACGCGAGTACCGGGCTGTGCGCGCCTAGCTTGGTGTCTCGCACACCAATCCAGCCCGGCACGTCGGCAGTGGCCTCGAGACAGCAATTCTGGGCGTCTGATCGCGTCGACTTGCGCCAGCCGGTGGCGGTGCTCAGTGCTGCGAGCGCGTCATGGTGATTCATCGGTACTCGTCGGCGATTCGCTGGATCATGGCGGGGGATTCATCCGGGTTCAGGGCGTGAACCTGCAGGCGAGTCAGGGCTTGGCGATACAGCTGGATCTCAGCGGGATCCTCGAAGTAGATACCCCGCACCCGGGTCTCGACGTAGACCACTCCCGGGTCGCTGTGCAGCTCGGGTGGAAAGGTCAGCAGCGTGAAGGTGCCCTCGGTAATCGCATGGCCTCCGGCGGTCGCTGGGAGCACCTGGATGTCGATGTTGGGCCGCTCGGCCAGCTTCACGAGCCGCTCGAGTTGCTCGCGCATCACCTCGATGCCACCGACCTGCCGGTACAGCACAGCCTCGTCGAGAACTGTCCACACCTGCAGCGGCTTGTCCGCGCGCTCGATGAGCTGCTGACGGGCCATGCGGAGCTCGACGCGACGCGCTACCTCAGCGTCGGGCCGGGCTCGCTCACCCATGCGGATAACGGCCTGGGCGTAGGCATGAGTCTGCAGGATGCCGGGCACCACCACACAGTCGTAGCTCTGCAGCTGGGCCGCCGATGCTTCCAACCCGAGGAACAAAGCGAAGTAGTCGGGCACGGCATCGGCGAGCCCGATCCACCAGTCACGTCCCTTTTTGGCCTGTTTGAGCAGATCCCGGAAGAACTCGATTCGGTCGGGGTGGCCGTACCAGTTCAGCAGTACCTCGACGTCACCAGCGCTGGGGAGGTTGCGCCCGGTTTCCAGGTGGCCGATCTGGGCGACCGTCCTCCCCACCCGTGCCGCCGCCTCCTGGCGGGTACGTCCACTGGCCTCCCGCAATCGGCGGAGCTCATAAGCGATCCATCGCTTGAGAGCGGTGGGCGAACTCGAGGCGACCATCGGGCCTTTCCCTATCCCTGAACTGCACACCTGCTCAGACTGTCACCGGCGCCGCCACCAGGACAGACAGGGCCAGCCAAGTAGGCTAGAAGTTCGTAGTACGCTAGTCTGTAGGTCATTGACGCGGTGTCTCTTTGGTATTCCCCGAAGGAGTATTAGCGTGAGGACTGAACGGCCGCTGGAGAGTCACTGAAGCCTCACTGAAGCAAGATCTGGAGGCACGGAGTGGAATTCGCGATTCTCGGTCCCCTGGAGGTGCGCGACCAGAACCGCAGGATCGAGGTGTCCAGCGCCAAGGAGCGGCTGCTGCTGGCGGTGCTGGTGGTTCATGCCAACGAGGTTGTCTCCGTTGACCGGCTGATCAGGATGCTCTGGGGGGATACGCCGCCCGCGACCGCGGCGAACACGCTGCAGACCTACGTGTCTCACTTGCGCAAGGCGCTTGAACCGGATCGTGCGCCGCGAGCCCAGCACGGCTTGCTGCGTACCCGCGCGCACGGCTACGAGCTGGCGGTGCCGCCCGAGACGATCGATGCCGTGCGATTTGAGCGGCTGGCCCGGGCTGGCCGGGAGGCGCTGCCGAAAGCGCCCGCGCGGGCAGCTGAGCTTTTGCGCGCGGCCAGCGCGTTGTGGCGCGGTGAACCACTGGCCGATTTCAGCGTGGAACTCTTCGCCCAATCTGAGATCACCCGCCTGACCGAGCTCCGGGCCGCGGTTCTGGAGGACCGGGTCGAGGCCGATCTCACGCTGGGCCGTCACGTGGAGCTGTGCAGCGAGCTGAGCCGGGCGGTGACCGAGCAGCCGCTACGCGAACGGTTGTGGTCGCAGTTCATCCGGTCGCTGTACCGTTCCGGGCGCCAAGCCGACGCCTTGGCCGCCTACACCCGGCTGCGCACGCGGCTCGCCGAGCTGCTCGGGATCGATCCGAGCCCGGAGCTCGTCGGGCTGCACGAGGCCGTGCTCGCCCAGCGTCCTGAGCTGGAGTGGCAACCGCGCCCTGCGCCAGATTCGCCCGGCCCGGTCGAGCGGTCGGTCACGGAAGAACCGCTGCCGCAGGCCCGCGCCGCGCTGGCGGCATACGACTGGCCGCGCGCCTTCGAGCTGTTCTCCCGCGCGGAACAGGCGGGGCCGCTGAGCGCGGAGGATCTCGATGGCCTGGCCGAGGCGGC
>DASTBN010000867.1:0-6413 GCA_035712045.1 Pseudonocardiaceae bacterium | reverse complement strand
GAAGTCCTCGGCGCCCATCATCGGGTCCGGCATGGGCTCGGTGTGGCGGGCGCCGAGCACGCGGCGGGCCAGGTCGATCACTCTGATCGTCACCTCACTGTCGTTGACGGTCACCGGGTAGCCGTGCTCGATCGTCACCGTGGCGGTGCAGCTGTACGCCGCCGCGACGTGCTCGCAGACCCGGCGCGCTTCCTGGTGGACCTTGATCCGGGTGTGCTCGGAGAGCGCCCGGATCGTACCTTCCAGCTCCGCGGTTTCCGGGATGATGTTGGAGGTCGTCCCCGCCGTGACCCGGGTGACGGTGAGCACCGCCGGATCGAAGACGCTCACCGCCCGGCCGATCATGATTTGCAGCGCGCCAACCATCGCGGCCGCGGCCGGCACCGGGTCCAGCGCGTTATGCGGTGCGCTGGCGTGACCTCCCCGGCCGGTGACCCGCACCCGCAGCGTGTCCGAGGAAGCCATGATGGGACCTGGCCTGGTCTGCACCAGCCCGCGCTCCAGGGTGGAGGTGATGTGCAGGGCGAACGCGCATTCGGGCGTCCCGGCGACCTCCAGCAGGCCCTCCTCGAGCATGTGCCGGGCGCCGTGAAAGCCCTCCTCCCCCGGCTGGAACATCAGCAGCACCCGCCCGGCCAGCTCATCGCGGTGCCCGGCGAGCAGCCGCGCCGCGGAGGCCAGCATCGCGACGTGCGTGTCGTGCCCGCAGGCGTGCATGGAGCCCGGCAGCTCCGAGCTGAACGGCACCCCGGACTCCTCGGTGACCGGCAAGGCGTCCATGTCGGCCCGCAGCAGTACCGTCGGCCCCGGCCGCTCCCCCTCGATCACGCCGGTCACCGACGTGACGCCGCCCGCTCCGGTGTGCACCTGGACGGGGATATCGGCCAGCGCGGCCAAGATGGCGGACTGCGCTTCCGGTAGATGCAGTCCCAGCTCGGGCCGCCGATGCAGGGCGCGCCGCAGCGCCACGGTGCGTGGCTGCAGGGCCTGGGCGGCCCGCACCAGCTTCGTGGTGCCCGGGTCAGCCGGGCAGTGCTGGAAAAAGCCGCCGACGCGCCGGTGGCGCTGGGAGTCGAGCCCATCCACAACCCTCTATTCTCGCACCGTATCCTGCTGTTGGGGGGTTGGACACGTGATCGTACTTTTCTGCCGTGACAGACGGCGCATACTGGTGTCATGACGATCAGCGGATTCGCCGTCGCGGTGGTGCGCGAGGACGGGCGCTGGCAGTGCACCAAGCTGGACGCCGCTGCGCTCCGGGACCTCGACACGGCCATCACCCAGTTGCGCGGGCAGCGTTCCACCGGTGCGGTCTTCGGACTGCTCGATGTCGACGACGAGTTCTTCGTCGTCGTCCGGCCTGTACCCGGCGGGGTGTCCTTGCTTCTCTCCGACGCGGTCGCCGCGCTGGATTATGACGTCGCCGCCGACGTGCTCGATCTGCTGCGGGTCGAAGTGCCGGAAGAGGACGCGGTGAATTCCGACGACGTCTGGCCGGAGGGCGACCTGGGCCTGCTGGCCGATGTCGGGTTGCCAGCCGAGGAGATGCAGGTAATCATCGACGAGGTCGATCTGTACCCGGACGAGCAGCTTGACATGATCGCCCAGCGATGCGGGTTCCGGCCACAGCTCACGGCACTGCTGGAGAAGCTGCCGGGGTGAGCTCGGATACCGGTGCCGATGTGGCGCTGGTGCGGCGCGCCCTGGAAGTGGCCAGCTTGGCGGTCGCTACCGGGGATGTCCCGATCGGAGCCGTGCTGATGGATTCCGACGGGGCGGAACTGGCCAGCGCGTGTAACGCCCGTGAGGCGA
Organism: Pseudonocardiaceae bacterium; assembly: GCA_035712045.1. GTDB lineage: Bacteria > Actinomycetota > Actinomycetes > Mycobacteriales > Pseudonocardiaceae. The sequence goes on along the minus strand of DASTBN010000867.1, from coordinate 4,601 downwards.
CCGGGGACCCGACCGCGCACGCCGAGATCCTCGCCCTGCGAGCCGGCGCGGCCCGCCTGTCGGCCCAGGGCCGGGGCGCTGGCTGGCGCCTGCCGGGCTGCACGCTGGCGGTGACCGTAGAGCCGTGCACGATGTGCGCGGGTGCCGTGGTGGCGGCCCGGGTCGATCGTCTGGTATTCGGCGCCTGGGAGCCTAAAACCGGTGCCGTCGGATCCCTGTGGGACGTCGTGCGCGACCGCCGTCTCAACCACCGTCCCCAGGTCCTGGGCGGTGTGCTCGCCGAAGACTGCGCCGCGCTGGTCACCGAGTTCATGCGCTCGCACCGCTCGTAGCTGACCCGGGTGGGGTGGCGCATCCCTGGTGTCGCCGAGTTCGACAGCAGCGCTGTCTAACGCCCGGCGAGCAGCCCTCACGTCGAACTCGGCGACACCAGAGCGGGGAGTTGAGCCGGTTGGAATGCCGCCTGGGCGGACGCGTCGACGCCCGGTCCGGCCGGGTCCGGTATGCTCACCGGCGGTAGCGTGTCCGAGCGGCCGAAGGAGCGCGCCTCGAAAGCGCGTGAGGGTTCACGCCCTCCGTGGGTTCAAATCCCACCGCTACCGCCATCTAGCAGCAAGGATGCCGGATCATCTCTGTGGTGTGGTCGTCGTTCGGGTACCGGGGTCTCAGTTTGGGTCTCAGTTGGCCCCCAGGACAGCCTTCGCGTCAGGCCTCGTAGCCGAAGGTGGGCACCCGGTACCCCGGGCGTGGTCCACCCATTGGCCCGATCGAGCGTCCTCCGCCAATAGCGTTATGTCCCCGGCACTTCTCTCGATAAAGGTATGCCGATGACCCGTTCTGGACGCACGTGGGCAATGGTCATCGTTCTAGGTTTTGCGTTCGTCATCCCGGATGGGCAGAGAGAGGCTGGTTATGGCTAAGTGGCGGCATTTGGTGGTGGTGCTGCCTGTGGGATGCCAGAACGTGGCCACCAGCGTTGGCCTGGTCTTTTAGGCGGCTGGTTCGTATTCGTTGATCAGGCCGCCCAGGACGGATCGGCGTCTGATCCGTTCTGTTGTGATGGTGGGGATCGGGTGGTCGGGCTGGGGTGGTTGGAGGTGGAGCGCGCGGTGCGGGCGTCGTCGGTTGTCATGCCGCGCGTACTCGGCCAGAACAGCACGCGGGTGCCGTGGGCCGAAGATCAGCATTCGGTCGGTCACCTCCGTTCGGACGGTGAGCACGAACCGCTCCGCGCAGGCGTTCGCGCGAGGGCTTCGGGGCGGAATCTTCACCGCGGCGATGCCGGCATCGGCCAGGACGGCATCGAACGAGGCGGTGAACTGCCCGGCCCGGTCGCGGACCAGGAACCGGAACTGGGCGGCGCGATCGCCGAGATCCATCAGAAGATTCCGGATCTGCCGCGCGGTCCAGGGCCCGTCCGGATTCGCGGTCACCCCGAGGATGTGCACGTACCGGGAGCCGGCCTCCATGACAAAGAAGCAGTACAGGCGCTGGAGGGTCACCGCGCGGTCCGCGTGGAAGAAGTCGCAGGCCAGCATCGTCGATGCCGGGGTGCGCAGGAACTGCCGCCAGGTGGAGTCCGTCTGCCGCTGCGGTGCCGGGGGGACTCGCCGGGCCTTAAGGACCCGGCGGATCGCCGGGGCACCGGCCCGGTGGCCGGGCGTGAGCAGTTCACCCTGGATCCTCTGGTATCCCCAGGAGCGGTTCTCCCTCGCGAGGCGTTCAATTAGCGTGGCGGTCTCGGAACTGACCGGCGGCCGGCCTGTGCGGGGCGGGTATGTCCACTTTCTGGCCATCAGGCGCCGGTGCCAGCGCAGGATGGTGCCCGGGGTGACCAGGCGGTCCTGGCGCACTCTTGAGGGCAGCAGCCGGATGAGCGCGGCGAGCACGGCACGATCAGCCCAGTCCAGTCGTGGCTTGGGGTTGGCCCCGGCGCACGACGGCAACTTCGTGGCGCAGGACGAGCAACTCAGCACTCTTCGAGGCCAAGGACCGGCCGGGCAGCCACAGCCAGCCGAGCACTCGGACGAAGATTAGATAAAGCAGACGCAACGACACGGTGCACGATCATCCTGGCCGCGCGGATCACCTCGTTCACCCAGGCCACGGGTGCGGCCGACTTCTGGAACCCGACAGGCACCGCAAACTCAGCTCGCGTAAATGGGACTACACCGCACGCCGCCGACCCGGGCGTCCCCCACCGCAGCAGCAATCAAGCAGCTTGCCATCCGCATGGCCACCGAGAACCCGAGTTGGGGCATCGGCGTGTGCGGGGCGAGCTGGTTCGACTTGGCCATCGCATCGCGGCCTCCACGGTCTGGCAGATCCTGCACGACGTCGGCATTGAGCCCGCGCCACGCCGGTCGGGTCCGACCTGGCGCCAGTTCCTCACTGCCCAGGCCAACGCCGTCCTGGCCGTGGACTTCCCGCACGTAGACACCATCGTGCTCCGGCGGATCTACGTCCTGATCGCGGTCGAGCACGGCTCCCGTCGGGCACATCTGCTGGGGGTGAGCACGCACCCGACCGGGGCCGTGGACCATCCAGGCCGTCCGCAACCTGTTCATGAACCTCGCCGGCCGCACCGCCATCCTGAAGTTTGTGCCTTCCGCACGAGCACCGCGACTACAACCGCGCGCTCATCAACCCACTGCGGCCCACCCGCACCACGAAGGCCGACACGTGACCGGACAGGCCCGCAGAACCCGTTGGCGGACCACGGCGACCACTGCTACTTTTCCGGAGGCCGTGTGAGAGAACGAGGAGGTGGTACCCGTGAACGTATCGACAGGGGTGCTCCCCTCCGGGGTCACGGTCGGGCGATAGGTCGTCCGGGAGCGCCGTTTACGAGCACTCCCGAAAGGCACGACCATGCGATTCACTTCTGAACAGCGCCTCGACGACGGCGTCCTCGAACGCGAATTCACCCTCGGCGAGATCCCCGGCACCCTGTGGACGCCCGAATCCGCATCCGCACCGGCCCCGCTGATCCTGCTCGGCCACCCCGGCGGACTGCACAAGATGTACCCGCGACTGGTGGCCCGGGCCCGGCACTCCGCGGCGGAGGGCTTCGCCGCGGCCACCATCGAGCTCCCCGGGAGCGGTGACCGGCCCCGTTCCGCCGCCGCCGAGGAGGCCCGCGCCGACCTGCGCCGGGCGCTGGAGGCCGGCGAGCCGGTCGACGAGATCGTCGACCGGCTCGTCCTCCCGCTGGTCGACAAGGCGGTCCCGGAATGGCGGGCCGCCCTGGACGCTCTCCTGTCGCTGCCCGAGATCGGCGGCCCGGTCGGGTACGCGGGAGGGGTGATCGCCATCGGCATCCGGCTGGCGGTGGTCGAGCCGCGCATCTCGGCCGCCCTTCTGTTCGCCGGGAGTTTCGTGCCCCGCACCCTGTTCGAGGAGGCCCGGCAGGTCACCATTCCGCTGCTGGTCCTGCTGCAGTGGGACGACGAAGGAAACGACCGGCAGCTGGCCCTGGACCTGTTCGACGCCTTCGGCTCCAAGGAGAAGACGCTGCACGCCAATATGGGCGGGCACACCGGCGTCCCGCAGTTCGAGGGGGACGACGGGAACCGGTTCTTCGCCCGGCACCTGACGTGAGGCCGGGCCGTCAGGCCGGCAGCAGACGATAGGGAGCTGTCGGCACAGGCCACCACGGGGACTAGGCTGGGTATGGCGTTCACACAACAAATCGCCGGATATAGTCATGATCATCGTTTGTGCGGTACGTGACGAACTGCGTGACAATCACCACGGACGACCACGGATTTCCGTGGACCCTGAGGGATGCCTGAACAGGTCAAACCCCGCGGAAATGCGCTGGTCAGGGCACTATTGTTATTGCTTCGGGACGAAGAGGCCGTAGGTTCCAATCCTGTAACCCAACCGCCGGTTAGGAGACATTATTCATTATCGGCTCCTCTATACTGTCAGTGTCGAGTAAGCGAGTGACCAACAACCAACAGCGGGCTCATATCGGGCTCCGCTGTTTCGCGCGAACCTGGCACTGCCCGGCACTGGGCGACACTCGAAATCAATATGAATGGCCGCTGACGTGCATTTACCGGCCCTAACCGTCATTACCCGGCACTACGCGACACTCGGAGCAGCAAAACTTTTAATCTGCGGGCCGTCAAACCCCGCAACCACTCCATCATCAGGAGTTTCACCGGACGTGTGCGTGGTGGTCAAGTCCTACCGGACACATCTTCGATCACCCACACCGGCCAGATCGGACAACAGATCTACAAGATCACAGACTTGATCACCGCCTCGGCACTGGGCCATGACTTCCGCGGACACGCCGAGCACACCTCGATTCACGCCAAGCGCGCGCCATAACTCAATATCTCCAGAGTCGGTCTGCACACCGACGGGCGATGGCGTCCCGGCTGGCGCGACCGCGGTGGTTGCATTTGTGGTTGCATTCGCTCGTGATCATTACGACCCGGGGGTGATCGTGCTCGGCGGTTGACCTGCCCATACCGCTGAGGTGGTCACCGCTGATCACCGGGTCGCAGACCTCGAAAGCGCGTGAGGGGTCACCCTCCGTGGGTTCAAATCCCACCGCTACCGCCATTGACCAGGGAAAACACTGTTGA
>DASTBN010000866.1:0-6449 GCA_035712045.1 Pseudonocardiaceae bacterium | reverse complement strand
GCAACATCGTGCAGATCGCCTCGCGGCGGCCAGGGACGGGCCGGTGGCAGATCGTGGTGATCGAGGATGCCGACCGGCTCACCGAGGGCGCGGCGAACGCGCTGCTCAAAGCGGTGGAGGAGCCCCCGCCCCGGACCGTGTTCCTGCTCTGCGCGCCCTCGGATCACCCCGAGGACATCGCGGTGACGCTGCGCTCCCGATGTCGGCCGGTGGGGTTGCGCACACCGTCGGCGGCGGCGGTGACCGAGGTGCTGGTGACCCGGGACGGGCTGGACGCGGCCACTGCGGCCTGGGCGGCGTCGGTGTCCGGGGGGCATGTGGGGCGGGCGCGGCGGCTGGCTACCGATCCCGAGGCCCGGGCCCGGCGGGAGGCGGTGCTGCGGGTGCCGACCGCGCTGCACTCGTTGGCTGATGTGTTCGCGCTGGCGGATGAGCTGGTCGGCGCCGCCGAGTCAGAGGCCAGTGATCTGACCACCGCGCGTAACGTCGCCGAGGCGGAGGAGCTGGAAGCGGTGTTAGGGGCTGGCGGGACGGGGAAGGGCGCAGCGGCGGTGGCCCGGGGCGCCAAGGGCGCCATCCGGGAGCTGGAACGCCGACAGAAATCCCGGGCCACCCGGACCCAGCGGGACGCGCTGGATCGGGCGCTGGTCGATCTGGCCGGTTTCTACCGGGACACCCTGGTCAGCGCCTGGGGCGCGCCGGTGCCGCTGACCCACCCGGATCGGGCTGGGGATATCTCAGCGGTCGCGCAGCGGTTGCCGCCGGAGGCGTTGCTGCGCCGTCTGGAGGCGGTGCTGGCCTGCCGCGAAGCGCTTGGGCTCAACGTCAAGCCCCGGATCGCCATCGAGGCGCTGACCAGCGCGTTGCACAGCGGGTAGGTCGGCCTCGCGGGCTCCGGTGACCCCGTTACACTGTGCGGTGCCGCCGCCTTAGCTCAGTCGGCCAGAGCGGTTCACTCGTAATGAACAGGTCCGGGGTTCGATTCCCCGAGGCGGCTCCACCTCTCACCTGGGAAAACACTCTCAGGCTGAGGGCGCAACTCACTCGCGTGGAATCACATGTGGTGCGAGTGGGCGCTACAGTGCGTGCATGTCCACACCGTCCGCACGCCGCGACAGGCGCCAGCGCGGCAGCATTGAGGAGCTGCCCAGCGGCGCGCTGCGGGTCTCGGTGTACGCCGGGACTGACCCGCTGACCGGCCGGCGTCACTACCTGCGGGAGAGCATCCCGGCTGGCCCTGGTGCGCGGGCCGGGGCGGAGAAGGTGATGCGCCGGTTGGCCACTGAGGTTGACGAGCGGCGCAATCCGCGGACGAGTGCCACCGTCAACCAGCTGCTCGACCGGCACTTTGAGTTAGCCGAGCTGGAGGAGAACACGCTCGCGACCTATCGCAGCCTGGCCGCGAAGCACATCCGGCCATCGCTGGGCGCGACGAAGGTCGGGGCGCTTGATGGGCATTTGTTCGACTCGTTCTACGCCACATTGCGGCGTTGCCGGGATCACTGCGACGGGCGGCCGCGCCTCGACCATCGCGTGGACGGGCGGCATGAGTGTGACGAGCGCTGCGAGCCTCACCAGTGCCGGCCGCTGTCGAACGGGAGCATCCGGTACATCCATTTCATCCTCAGCGGGGCGCTGAAGCGGGCCATGCGGTGGCGCTGGATCGCCACCAACCCCATCGCCCAGGCCGTGCCCCCACCCCAGCCCGCTCCGAACCCGCAACCGCCTACCGCTGAGCAGGCCGCCCGGATTCTCAACGCGGCCTGGCAGGATCCGGATTGGGCCATGCTGGTCTGGCTGACCATGATCACGGGGTTCCGGCGTGGCGAGTTGTGCGCGATCCGGTGGCGCCATCTCGACCTGGAAACCGGTGTACTGACGGTGGAGAAGAGCATCGGCCAGCGCAGTGGACGCACGTGGGAGAAGAACACCAAGACCCTGTGGGTGCCGAAATGTCATCCGTGCTGATCATGCGGCGTGGTGGTACTCGTGGAGGATGCCGCCGAGTTGGTCTTTTCTTTGGATGGTGAGCTGGTTCAGCTGGCCTGGTTCGGTGATCGGTGGGGGGAGTGGGTGACGTGGGGCTGCGCCGTGCAGGGCGCGGTGGGTTCGGTGGTCGTTGTGGAAGGTTTCGAATTCGCGCAGGGTGTGCAGCAGGTGGGCCTGGTTCAGGATGAGGGTGCGGTCGAGCAGTTCGTTTCGGCAGGTGCGGATCCAGCGTTCCGTGATCGCGTTCATCCGGGGTATCCGGATCCCGGTCGTGATTATTGTGATGCCGCTGTCGGCCAGAACGGCGTCGAAGGCGGCGGTGTATTCGCTGTCTCGGTCCCGGATCAGGTATCTCACCGTGGCGTGGGCGTCCTGCGGGTCCATGATCAGATTCTTGGCCATCTGGGTGGTCCAGGCCGCAGTGGGCTGTGCGGTGGCGCCGAGAATGTGGATGCGGCGGGTGGCGTGCTCGATGATAGTCAGGACGAACAGCCGGGTTCCGGTCAGAGTGCTCGTTTCGAAGAAGTCGGCGGCGAGGAGGGCGTACGCCTGGCTGCGCAGGAACGTGGCCCAGGTGGAGTGATCGCGGTGGGGCGTTGGTTGGATGCCGTGAGTTTTGAGTATCTCCCAGACAGTGGAGGGCGCGACCGTGATTCCCAATACGGCGAGTTCGCTGTGGATTCTTCGGTAGCCCCAGCCGGGGTTGTCGCGCGCAAGGCGCAGGACAAGGGCGCGGATGCTGCGGACGGTGGGTGGTCGGCCGGGCCGTCTGGGACGCGAGACCCTGGCGTGGTGGCGGCGCAGCAGGTCGCGATGCCAGCTCAGGACGGTCTCGGGCGAGACGATCAGGGGTAGGCGTCGCAGTGTTGGTCGGGGGAGCTTGTGGAGCAGGGCGGCGAGGAATGCCCGGTCCGGTGGGGTGAGCCGGGGCGTATCGACTCGGCGTTGCAGGACGGCGAGTTGGTGGCGCAGTGCCAGGATTTCGATGTTTTTGTCGGCGTTGTTCATCGCCAGGAGCCGGAGAAACATGATCATGCCGGTGAAGGCGAGATAGGACAGTCGCAGGAGCACGACGGGTGATCTTCCCCTATCCCGTCCCGCGATCCTCGGGCCCCGGAAGGCGCAGGTCACAGTGCATGGATGAGATTTTCGGCGCCTACAACGTTACACCAGTTTTCGAGCCCACAAGGTCCGCTCGTGCTCGTGCAGCGTTGTGGGTACAATGTTGTACTGAGAAGTACCCACAATCGGAGGTGGGCGATGTCGTCTGTATCGGTTCGCGAGTTCGCCTACAACCCGAGCGCGATCTTCGCGCGCGTTGAACATGGCGAGACGGTGGAGGTCACCAAGCACGGCAGAGTGATCGCCATGCTGGTCCCCCCGCCTCGAGCGGGACGCCGCTACGACGAACTCGTGGCGATGGGAGCCATCCGTCCCGCCGACCGAGACCTCACCACTCGAGACCTGGACAAATACACGCAGATCTCCGTGCCCGACGGGGTCGACCCGCTGGCCGTCCTCCTTGAGCTGCGCGAGGATGAGCGGTGATCTATCTCGATGCGTCGGCAATGGTGACGTTCATCGTGCGTCGACCCCACGCAGAGCCGCTCAAGGCGTTCCTGGCCTCGCGGCCGACGCGAACCTGCACGAGCACGATCGGCTTCGTCGAGACGGTCCGCACATGCGATCAAGTCGGAACGTTCCCGAACCTGATGGCTTCTCTGCTGCGCGACCACGACGAGATCCGGCTGACTGACGCGATCCGCGACGCGGCCGCGAACGTGCCCGGAACCGTTCGCTCCCTCGACGCGATCCATATCGCAAGCGCCGAGCACCTCGGGTCCGAATTGACGGCGCTGATCACATACGACGTGCGCATGGCCGAAGCCGCACGCCTGAGCGGACTACCGGTGGCCATGCCCGGCACAGCGTAAGGCCTGACGCCGCCCCCTCGCCCGCAGTGGTTGACACCCACGCCCATGCCGGTGATTAGTGGACCGTCGCCCCTCATGGAATCAAATGTGGTGCGGGATCAGTCCCGGCTCCTGCCTCTTGACCCGATCGTGGTCGGTGAGGACAGTCGCGTCCCGTAGGCATGGTCGCGTCGTAGGTTCGATATCACGACCGAAGCGAGGATGAGGTGGGACGCGGATGCGGCTGTCACGGAAGGCCGGGGGCCGACGTGGATGACGTCAGCCGGTGACGTGGTCAGGATTGACGTTCCGTTTCATGCCAGTGCAGCTTTGTCGCCCGCCGTGATCCCAGCAAACCCCGCATGAGTTCGCGGGCCGACTGCTGGGCTTGGACCTCGAGGACCGCCGCGGCGAGCACGTAGAAGTCCTCGTTCGGGTCTTCCCGGAATGACTCGTCCGCGAAGGCCGTCGGCGGCGTGATGGGTGGCGGGCCCGGGAGCATCCGCAGAGACTACGACGACCCGTCGTCGGGCCCGGCCTGATGTGGCCAGCCCGTCGTGGAATCAAACGTGGTGCGAACTCAAGTCAAACGATGCCACAAAAATCACCTAAAGGTGCGAGAGCAGCCACTGTTGTCGCTGGCAGAGGCCGTATTAGGCGTGGCACGGCCTCCTCGCAGTGAACAGGTCCGGGTCCGCTGCGCTGGTCTCGCGGTGGGCCGTCGTCGTTGTCAGCCCAGAAATGCGGGTAGCAATAGCGGCTGGTCCCCCTAGGACGGACATGGCTGGGCCGCTTAATAAAGGTAAATGTCCACCAGCAGGGCACTCGCACCAGCCAGCAGCGCGGCCAGCGCCACGCCTCGGCCTGGTTTCGTAGCCAAGGGGCCGAAGCCGAGCACGAGCGCGGCCAGCGCCAGCGCGAACACGCCGCTGCCGGTGTCTTGCCAGCTGATCGGGAACACCAGGATCGGCGCATCGACGAAGAATTCCCGAGCACCCACCGTGTTCAGTATGGTGTTCCACGCCACTGGGCCACCGGCAGCGGCGAAAGCCCCGGCGATGATCACCTCCGGGCGCTGCGGCCGCACGGCGAGCGCGATCAGCACGGCGGCCAGGATCGCGGACAGCACCGCTCCGTAGGCCACATTCCCCCACGGCAGGACCACGCCGTCCCCCTCCCTGGAGAAACCAGGAGCAAAGATGCTGCTTCTCCTACCGACCAAAACCGATCATGACCTAGCACACGTTAAGGCACATGCGGCGCCGGAAACGGGCTCAGCCGAGGTAGCCTTCGACTTCCTCAACCGGGCGCAGCTGTGCGTCGTCCGGATCCTGCCCGGCGGCCGCACGAGCGCGGCGTTGCCGCAGGAGATCCCAGCACTGGTCGAGTTGCTGTTCCAGGGCGAGCAGCTGAGTCTGTTCCTCGTCGCTGGTCAGCTCACCTCGCCCAAGCCGCTCGCGCAAGGTGTGCTCAAGATCGACCAGCGAACGGATTCGCCCGAACAGGTCACGTTCATCGACCATGCGAGCCAGGCCTCTCATCAGCGCTATGGCGGAGGCGATCCCGCCCCTACCAGTGGAACACGTTAGCCGGATCGGCGATGAGTAGCGTGTGCCGCCGACGTCATTGTGGGCAGCGGCGGCGTGTCGGCGTCGTCGAGTGGCTCATCAAGGAAGGACGGCATCGTCATGACGTCGACAAGCGCACCTGACACCGGCACCCGCACTGTGACGGTCTCCCTCGCCCGTGACCTCGTGCTGCTCCTGGCACGAATCGGGCTCGGGGTGCTGATGGTGGCGCACGCCAAGCTGGAATACGACTTCGGTGGCGGCAGCCTCGCGGGAGTTGGGGAACTGTTCCAGAAGTCTGGTGTGCCGCTGGCCGCGGTCACCGGACCGGCGAATGTGCTGTTCGAGTTCGCCGGTGGTGCCGCGATGATCCTCGGCCTGGGGGTCCTTCCCGTCGGCGTCCTGATGGCGCTGAACATGGTGGGCGCCTGGATTTTCGTGCACACCGGCGCCCTCTATGCCCTCGACCACACCGGCCCCGAGCTGGTCATCACGCTCGGATTGCTCAGCCTGGTGCTCGCCGCGTCCGGCTCCGGTCGGCTGGGACTCGATCACCTCATCGCCCGCCGCCTCCGCCGCAAGGCCGCCATCGCGCGAAGCGGGTAGCGAGGTTACGCGGTGCTGGCTTCCGCGCCGCTGACGTCACTCACCTCAACCAGCGGCGCACCGCAGGCACACGTGTAAGCCTGGTCTCCGGAAGGGCAATGGCATTCCTGGTCGATGCGGACCCGGCAGCCACATCCCTCATGCGCACAAGTGAGCACGGTCCCTGTGCTGTATCGAGTCATCCCGGCCTCCTCGCCTAGTACGCGCTGACCACGCTACGCGGCTCCCGGGCGGGTGGCGCGCGAACCGGTCCAGAACCACCCAGAACCGGCCGGTCGCCGGCGCGACCCCAGCGCTCAGAGCGCCTGCCTTTCCTGGAAATTGCCTGGGAATGAACAGCGGCTAGAAACCCCCCGCGAGGGCACGGCGATAC
>DASTBN010000865.1:0-5198 GCA_035712045.1 Pseudonocardiaceae bacterium | reverse complement strand
GTGTAGCTCGGACGGTTGGCCGCTCGCCAAGTTCCACTCAGTGATGGTGACATCACCATAGTGGAGGTCGTCTGGCTTCCGGTAGCGCTCTTGCACCGACAATCGAATTGGTGCCTGGAATTTTGGAATAGTGACCGCCAGCTGGCAATCGATCGCGTAATCAAGATCCCTAACAGTACTTGTCGTATCCTCGAACTCCACTCAATTCGGAAACATGCGCGGATAAAACTCGCGTTGCGCGACGAGGTGTGCTCGTTTACTGAAATCCCAGTTCTGCTGACTGAATGAGGTTCTCATCCGAAGGACACTGAGCTTCCAGCGAGAACGGGAGGAAACGGGCAATCGGGCAGGGGATGGCGGGAAACCTCACAAGGGACATCACATCGCGCTCGGGTTGCGGCCCGTCGAGGATGCGGTCCACCTTGTCCCGCTGGCCCACGCTGCTGCGAGTGCGCCGGTTTGCCGGGAGGATGGGCGTGGATCTTCCTCTCCAGCGTTGATCCGGCGACCTGGTCGGCTGGACCTCCTTACAGGTCGGCCAGGTCACCACCCACCGCGCGGCGCTTCGGGAACCCGCGCTGGATACTCCGCCCTGTGGATGGTGTCGCGCTTGCGTCAGTGATCACGTCCGGTGTCCTGGGAATCACCACCAGCAGCATCGCCGTCTGGAGCGCCCGGCAGAATGCCAAGCTCGCCCGGGAGACGCGCGCAGCAGCGTCTCGCCGACTCCTACCTTGAGGTGCTGCACCTCGTCGAGCGCGAAGGCCAGTGGATCGAGGCCCGCATCACGAACTTCAAGCTCGCAGTCGCAGACCAGGACGATAACTCTCCATACAGCGTGGCCGATCTCCAGTGGGTGAGGATGCCGCCCGAACCTGCTGCGACTGACCCGGCGACGATCGCGGCACACCTAGCCTTCGGCTCGCCGAACGTGCGGAGGCTCTACGAGGATTGGCAATCCACCCTCACGAAGATCGACATCGAGGAAGACGGGATACGTCTGGACTTCGATGATATACGCGGGAAAGGGCCCAGTCTCGACGCGCTAAAGGAGCTGGAGGTGCTACAGCCCAAGGAACGCGATGCGCGTCAAGCGCTGGCGGATGCCATCGCCGAGGAACTAGGCCACCGGTAGCTATGCGCGGCTCTGCCAGCCTCCGGTGATCACCGCTGCAATGTTCTCGACGATCGGGACGTAGACGGTGCCGAGATCCAAAGCGTAGATGAGCACAACTTCCATAGGAGACGGTCAGATGATCTCCAGCTGTCCGCAAAGACGTCCGCAGACGGCCACCGGCTGCCAACGCTGCCAAACGGTATATGGGCAGGTCATGCAGTGTGCAGGAGCCATCGCCCCAGGTAGAGAATCTGTGCGGGCAGAATCCGGCTTACAGGCCAGCTCGTCCACCCCACTTCACTCGAATGTGTGTTATTGCCTGCTCCTCGTCCATGCCCTGTGACCTGCACCTTCGCCAGCCCTGCCGAGGATCGCAGAACGAGGCACGCGAGGATCATCCGCCGTGCTCCTGCGACTGTCCTACCTCGTCCTGAACGGCATGATCACGCTGCTGCGGTTACTGGCGATGAGCAACACCGACAAAGACGTCGAAATCGTGACGCTACGCCACCAGCTCGCCGTCCTGCAGCGCCAGATCGACAAGCCCCGGCTCACCGCGCCCGACCGGGCGTTCCTCGCCGCCCTGCTCCATAAGCTCCCCAGACGGCACTGTTGCGTTGACCGATGACGTGCTCGGGCAGGCTGGATTGATGCGTCGTCGCCCTGCTCCCGCGCCCACGTCGAGGTCCAGCTTCGCCAGTTTCCGTTTTCCGCCTGAGGTGATCATGCTGGCGGTGCGCTGGTATCTGCGGTATGGGCTTTCCTACCGGGACGTGGAGGAGCTGCTGGCCGAGCGCGGTGTCGAGGTGGATCACGTCACGATCTTCCGTTGGGTGCAGCGGTTCACGCCCCTGCTCATCGATGCGGCACGCCCCTGCCAGCACGCCGCCGGTGATCGCTGGTTCGCGGACGAGACGTATGTGAAGGTCGCCGGTCGGTGGCGCTACGTGTATCGGGCGATCGACCAGTTCGGGCAGGTCATCGACGTGCTGGTGTCGGAGAAGCGGGATCTGGCGGCGACCCGCCGGTTCTTCGACCCGGCGAGCGTGCTGCGTGCCTCAGTGCCGCCTCAGAGCGCCGTAGACGCGACGAACCACCACACCGAGGAATCCCCCCTGCCCCTGGTTTCGCCCGGCGTTGCGAGCGGGGTTCGAGGCACGGGGCCCGGGGCAGGCAGGGGTACCCCCATCTGGGCCGCTGAATGCCGCGCCATCGGTCTTTCCTGCCGGTCCACGTTCCTGAGGCAGGCAGGGGTACCCCGTCCGGGCCGGTGAAAGCGGGGGTGTTTCGGGGTGGTGGGTGCGGGTCTGCCTTGCCGGGTTGTCTGCCTTGTCGCAGTTCAGGGGTAGGGCAGTGGCCCGGTGAGGGGGTGAGGCATGTGCCCTGCCGCAACGGTGGTGCCTCGGGGCCTGCCTCGGGTCTGGTCGGCACGGGATCGCTGCCTCGGCAGCCCGTGTCGGGGCTCGTCGTGCGCGGGGCGGTGGGCTGTGAATCCTGGTAACGGGGTGTCTGGCGGTCGGGGTCGGGTGGGGTCTACCCCCCGCTACCGTGCTGGTCAGGGCCCGTTACCCGGGCCCTCTACCCGGGTAGAGGGCCCCCTCTACCTCCCCTGGGTGCCGGTAGGGGTGCAGTCGCCCCCCACACTGATCTCTCTATCACTCAACTGGGTGTTGATTCGTGCAATTTCACCACCGATGCACTAGAATGCCACCCCCACCGCTGCTCTGACCGTCAGGAGGTGATCCCCTGCCAACCCGGCCGTAACCGCCCCGGCCAGCGCCCCCACCACGCGCCGCGCTACCCGGGGAGGTGATGCCACAACGAGGACACGCACCAAGAAACCGAACAGCGGAAAGAAGGTGATAATACCCACCCCGGAAGAGTGGGCCCAACAGCAGTTACAGAACGCGCCGCACCGATCAGAGGAATGGGCGAGAAGGGTAGCTCGTATCTACTGCCTTGATATCGCTGATAACACCGAGAAGAAAACGGTGTAGTGCGCACCGTGGCCCGGCGGGAACCTCCCGCCGGGCCACGTCAGTATATCCGGTCTGGTTATGCGGTGCCGTCGGTGTCGTCCCTGAATATCGGCACGATCTGATCGGGGTGGAACCGGCCCCCCTTGCCCGATGGCTTGATGACGACAGCGGTGAGGGTTTGCGCTATCGCGGCTTGTTTCTGCTCCATCGTGAAATCCGGCTTATCCCACTCCTCGGCCAGATTCGCTACCGCGTGGCGGCGGGCCTGCGCCCGTCCCTCATACTGGCGTCGTTCGCGCTTGAGCCCGGCCTCGACCGCTTCCATGCGGGCGAGGGAGGAGAAATGCCGCTCGGCGGAAATGTTACCCGCCTCGAAATTCTGCTGCTGGGCGTTAATGCGCCCTTGTAGCTCCGCGAGCTCGTGAGCTTTCGGCCACGGCGGAAGCTCCTCCAACTTCCGGAACTGAACTTTCTGCTGCTCGGCGATCACCAGCGCCCTGATATAGGTATTGACCGGCTCGGCAAGCCGCGTCACACCACTACACCCCCCAGCGCCCTTGGCCGGGCACCGGTAAAACTCTTCCGGCTCCCCCCGCCGGTTCTGCCGACGTGAACCGATCATCCGCGCGCTGCACTTGCCGCACCGCACGAACGGGGACAGCAGGTAAATAGTCCGGTACCCCCGCCCCTTGGCCCCCAGCCGGGACGGCGCGGTCTGGTGCGACGGCCCCCACCTCGCCACCACGTCGCGGTATTCCTCTTCGGTCAAGATCGGTTCCCATTTCCCCCGAACCCCGCTCCCGTCCGCACCGAACAACACCGCACCCTGATACAGCACCAACCCACACAAACGCGGACGCAAGTACATATTCCGGATCGTTGCCGCGCGCCACGCGACACCGGTCACAGTCGGTATTCCACGTTTATTCCATTCCCGGGCCAGCGCCAGCGGACTCACCCCCGCCAGAATACGCGGCAGCTCGCGGCGGATATGACCAGCCTCACGCTTGTTGAGCCGAATACGGTCTCTCCGCCATCCGAACGGGCGCATACGGCCGCCGTGGTTCCCACCTGCCATCGCGGCGTGTCTCTGCCCGTCGATGACACGACGTGACGTGTTCCGCGACTCCTGATTCCGCTGATTCACCAGACTCCGCGCCGCCGAGATACCCGCATCCGAGGTCAAGTCGATATTACCCGTCAAGCTGGCAACATACACACCATACAGTTCCACCACATCGATCAGGTCTTCCAGCGTGCGCGGATCACGCATCGCCCGATCAATATCCGGCACCATCAACGCATTACACTCACCACGCCGCAGCGCGGTCAGAATCTTTTCCCACTCCGGCCGGACCACCCGATACCCACACGTGCCATCAGGCAATGAGACCCGCTGCCGCTTAAACGCCGAAACAGCGTTCTCCGGAATTTCCCGGTCGATCCGCCCACCAATCCGCGCCACCCGCGCACGAAGGTCGGTGAGCTGATTGTCAAGCTGCCGCTCACGATCAGTCGACTCGCGAGCCAGCAAGACCCATACCAGCTGGTCAGGGTCCACAGTGATGAGCGTGCGCCCCCCGGCCCGGCGCGGCGTACTGGTAGTCATGCCGGTGAGTATGCACTAGAAGACCCCTGGGCACGGCGACGAAGTAGCGCAACTTGCGCAGGTCCAGATCCATGGAGCCTCCCGGTCTGGCGATGCCTCCAGGGTATCGCAACGGCTGAAAGAAGTCTTGGACACCCACTCAGGCCAAGGGCATGCTTAAGAGGTACCTAATGGGGCCGGAGCGAATTCGGTGTAGGAATTCGACATCGGGACTTGATAGCAGGGCCCAGACCCAGAATGAGCACATCAGGAATTGAGCGCCGTCCATCGCGTCATTCGACGGCGTCGACGATACAACCGTTAACAACGACGGGGTGGGCGTGGCGTCCTATCCAGCTCCAGAAAGCAGGCACTTCATGAGCAGCATCAGCGTTATCGGCCTGGGGAACATGGCCAGGGCCTTGGCCGACCGGGCGCTCGCTGGCGGCAACGCAGTCGAGATCATCGGCCGCGACCGGGTCAAGGCCAAGGAATTGGCTGCCGCGCTCGGCGG
>DASTBN010000864.1:0-3409 GCA_035712045.1 Pseudonocardiaceae bacterium | reverse complement strand
GGGGCGGAGCGATCTCGCCGGTGGCCACCTGGTGCAGCAGGGCGATCGGGTTGGAGCTAAGTCCAAACGGCGGTGTGCCCTCCAGCGCGGTGTAGAGCGTGGCGCCCAGGGAGAACACGTCGGAGGAGAAGCTCGCCTGCTGTCCACGGGCGATTTCCGGGGCCAGGTAGGCCGGCGTCCCGGCCAGCATCCCGGTGGCGGTCACGGTGACATCACCCACCGCGCGGGACACCCCAAAGTCGGTGATCTTGGCCGTGCCGTCCCGGGCGAGCAGCACATTGCCCGGCTTGATATCCCGATGCACAATGCCCGCCCGGTGCGCGGCGGCCAGCGCGGCGGCGATCTGCCCGCCGATGCCAGCGACCTCACACGGCCGGAACACCCCCTGGGCGGACAGAGCCGCCGCCAGGCTCCGGGACGCCAGATACTCCATGACCAGACAGGGATGACCCTTGTGCTCGGCCACGTCATAGACCGCGATCACACACGGGTGATGCAACCGGGCGGTGATCCGCCCCTCCCGCATCGCCCGCCGGTGAGCCTCCTCAGCCGCACCCTCGCTCAGCCGCGCGGGCAACAACAACTCCTTGACCGCGACAGTGCGGTGCAAACGCTCGTCGCGGGCCTGCCACACCACCCCCATCGCCCCACTGCCCACACGCGACACCAGGCGATAACGCCCAGCGATCAGCTCACCCTCACCACCCACAGCCACCCCCCAGGGAAACAAACCACATACTTACCGCCCCTCGCGCGGAACCACAGGCTGACGTCATCCCCGGCGCTGACCCCATCGCCCCACAGCACCCTACGGCCCCAGGGAAACCAAGGCGGACGCCACACCCCACGGCAGGGCCCATGTCACCCAAGCCGCCGGGTGCTCCACCTGGCCTCCCGCCCCTGGCCCGCTTCGAGCACGCTCCCCAGCCCGGCGGGACACCCGCTTCCATCCCTGCCCGTCCCACAGCAGCCAACACCCCGCGCGACCACAAGATCAGGCCGTCCACAAGCCGTCAAAAGCCGGACAGGAGCAAGAACCGCCGAGAAATAACGAGACGCATCCCCGCCGCCCAACGGCTGTTTCCTCGGTAGACTGCCAGGCCAGCCCGGGCCACACGAAAGACCACCCAGATCTACGAAGGTGGAAGCGCTGAACCAAGCATTGCCGAGCGGGTGCCTCCAAGTACTTCTTCTTAGCTAGAGGAAGGGTCAACAGCGGGTCAGCCACGTCGCTCAGTATCGCAGGTGCAAATCAGTGCCGGTCCGACCTTGAGTGTCACGCGATCTTCCAAGCTGGCCCTGTGTGTAACTTCCGAACCGTCGAACGTTGGACGGGCTCCGCGGGGACGGCCCGAGTCCTGCTTTATCTCCCCTCGCCGAAACTTGATTTACTCTTCCTATTCCATCAGCCGGCACGGTTGCTCTCGTCTAGATTCGCCACGACAAGGTTGCGGGCCGATTCCAGGGTATGGGGGTGATCGTTGCCGAGTACCCAGCGGCAGCGAGTAAGCGTCCTCGCCGAGCTGACGGGCCTGCCCATACTGCCCCAGCGCTCCCAAGCTGAGGGCAAGACTGTTGACTGATTCCAGGGTGTGGGGGTGGTCGTCGCCCAGCACCTGGCGGCAGCGGGTGAGGGCGTCCTTGCTGAGCTGGCGGGCCTGCTCATATTGCCCTAGCGCCCATAAGTTGACCGGGAAAGTGCTAGCCGATTCCAGTGTGTCGGGGTGGTCGGCTCCCAAGACTCGACGGCGACGGATGAGGGTGTCCTCAGCGAGGTGGCGGGCTTGTTTGTAGTGCCCCTACACAAACAGGTCACCGGCGAGGTTCCTGGCCGATCCGAGCGTGTCGGGGTGGTTATCGCCTAGCACGGAGCGGCGCAGCTCCAGAGCGCGTTCGAATAGCGGCCGGGCTGAGGCGGCTTCTCCCTGAGCCTGTAGGTACCTGGCTGTCCGGTCGAGCAGCCACGCTATGTCTTCCTCGATCCCAGTCAGGGTGCGGTGGGAGTCGGTGGCGGCCAAGACGTGCGGCAGGAACTGGCGCCAGGTCGGCCAGGCCGGTGGGTTGTCCCACGGGTCATCCGGGTCTGCGGCACGCAGCAGCCGCACCGCGCGGCTGAGCAGGTCCTGTGGTTGGTGGGGCTGGGCGCGCAGGATCGCGGCAAGCGGCCGATGCAGCGTCAAGGTGGCGAACTCGACGCGCGCCAGCGCGTGCTGGCGCAAAAGCCGGGTCAGCTCAGCGAACGCCAGCGGATCCGTAGCAACGCTGGCAAGGGGTTCGGGCAGCTGGGTTGGACGGGTTGTGAACAGGGTCAGCGGGATCGGCTCCGGCGCCAGGTAGGCGGCCACAGTGAGCAGTTGCAGGGCAGCCGGGGACTGGGTGGAAAGCCGGTCGAGGGTGATTTGGGTGCTCGCGGCCAGCGATGCCGAGTATGTGCCGGGAGCACCATGGGTTAGCAGTTCCGTGCTCCGCTTGGCGAGCAGAGTGAGGTAACCTTTCACTCCGGTGGACGTGTCAGCCAGGTACACACCGGCCTGAGCCAGTGCCAGCGGCAGGTCTCCCAAGGCTTCCGCGATCTGGTCGGCTTCACTGTCGCTCAGCTGCGGGGCGCGGCGGCGCAGCAGTGCAATCGATTCGCCACGGCCGAACACATCCACTTCCACCGCAACAGCCAGCTCCTGCCAGCCGGGGTTACGGGAAGTGATCACCACATGCCCGCCGCTCCCGGGCAGATACCGGGCTAGCGCTGCGGATCCTTCGGCGTTGTCAAAGATCAAAAGCCACCGGTTTCGCTCCCGCAATTCTCCCGGCAGCCGGGCCACTGCCGCCGTCGTGGGGTCGGTGACGGCCGCCAACCCAACGCGTGGGCCAGCTCGGCCAGCCGGTGATCCAGGACAGTTTGCTGTCCGGCAAACCTGCGTAGGCGTCCGCAACTGACCGGATCGTCCCACGCCGCATCGCCGGGATCAAGGCGTTTCTAGGCATCGGTGCGTGACGCCGCAAGTGCCATCCTGGCGGTCGCAGCGTTGTCACGGCGGCTAGCGTTGAGGTTCTCGGCAACGTCGTGACCGCGTTCAACACCGGAATCAAAGCATGCATCCGTGTCAGCATGCGTTGGCTGCCGCCGATGCGTGGGCAGCAGCCACTACGCGGACTGGCATCAGCTGCGTAGTGCCGCGTGACGCGGGGGCCGTGCGGTCCATAGACGTCCTTGCCCACTATCAGCCGGTACCGTAGCGCTATGCCGAATGTATGCCCAAACGGCACGACCTTCTTTTCCAAAAACGTTGTTTCTGCGGATCCTGCGGTCTGAGGAGGTGTCGACCGCGCCGCCCTCTCAAGGCGGTAGCGCGGGTTCAAATCCCGTCGGGGCTACTAGCTGTTACTAGCCGAAAAGTGGTCCGTGGCCTGG
>DASTBN010000863.1:0-4393 GCA_035712045.1 Pseudonocardiaceae bacterium | reverse complement strand
GGCGGCCAGCTCGGCGACAACCGCAGTGGTCCCGCTGGTGGCCAGCACCCCCTCCGGCGCGATCGCCAGGCCGCGATGGCGCAGCAGATGCTCCACGATCGCGGCCCGGAACTCCGGCAGCCCAGCATCCACCGGCTGGCTGAGCACGGCGCCATCCGCGGCGGCCCGCCATGCCCGGCGCCAGATCGCCGGGCGCAGGCCCGCCGCCCACGGCCTGCCGGGCAGCAGGTCGATCCCCTCGTCCGCGCCGGGTGACGCACTGGTGCTGTCGGCGGGGCCAGGACACGGCGGCGGAATCGGGGTGCCGGGTGCGGCGAGGAGGTAGGTACCCGCGCCGTGGCGTCCTTGGATCCATCCCTCAGCGGTCAGCGCGTCGTAGGCCGCCGCGGTGACCGTCCGGCTGACACCCAGCGTCGCCGCGAGCGCCCGGGTGGAGGGCAGCCGATCCCCTGCCCGCAACGCGCCCGCGCCAGCCGCTGACCGCAACGCGTCGGCGAGCTGGACCGCCATCGGGCGCTCCCCATGGCGGTTCAGGGTAAGCGGCAGGTCCTCAAACACGAGTGGACTTTCGTGATTGGCTTCTGTTGGCTATGCCAGAATGCCATTCCGGCGATTCATAGTGGGCGTCATGACGCTCTCCCCCACCCCGCGCAGCACGCTTCGCCGGTGCCGCGACCGCGCCCGTCACGACCGCGCCGAGCTGCGTGCCCTGCTCGATTCCGCGCTGGTCTGCCATCTCGGGCTGGTGCTGGGCGGTGCGCCGGTCGTGCTGCCCACTGGCTACGGGCACGACGGCGACACCCTCTACTTGCATGGCTCGACCGGCGCCGCCAGCCTGCTGGCCGCGGCCGGGGGAGCCCCGGTCTGCGTCACGGTCACCCGGCTGGACGGGGTGGTCTACGCCCGCTCGGCCTTCCACCACTCCATGAACTATGCCAGCGCGGTGATCCACGGCACCGCGCGGAAGATCACCGATGCCGATGAGGTACGGCACGGGCTGCGGACGCTGGTCGAGCACCTGGCTCCCGGTTCCTGGGCGCACAGCCGCCAGCCCACCCGCAAGGAACTCGCCGCCGTCCTGGTGCTCGGGCTGTCGTTGGAGGAGGCTTCGGTAAAGATCCGCTCAGGCCCGCCTGTGGACGACGAGCCCGACGTCGCCGCCGCGCGAGCCTGGGCCGGCGTCCTGCCCCTCACCACCGGATGGGGCACTCCTATCCCCTGCCCTCTGCTGCCCGCTCACACCCAGCCACCCGCCCACATCACCCATCGCCCACCCTTGCCTGCTCCCCCAAGACCCTCTACCCCCGATATGGAGACATATCGGGGTGGTGTGCGGCGGGACTACGGCGCGTTGGGTTAGCCGTGGGGGAGGTCCTCGGCGCGCCAGGCGTGGAAGCCGCCGATGACGTCGGTGGCCTGACTCAGGCCGAGGGTCTGGAGGGATGCGGCGGCGAGGCTTGAGGTGTAGCCCTGCGAGCAGAGCACGATCACCCGTACGTCGTAGCCGGTGGCCTGCGGCAGCCGGGCATCGCATTCGGGGTCGAAACGCCACTCCAGGTGATTGCGTTCGACGATCAGGGCGCCGGGAACCTCGCCCTCCTCCGCGCGCTGCCAGTCCGGGCGGATGTCCACGAGCGGGGCTCCGGCGGCGAACGCGTCATGCGCCTGCGCCGGGGTGAGGCGCCGCAGCCCGGAGCGAGCCCGCGCTAGCAGTTCCTCGACGCTGAGCGCTCCGGGTGGACGGCTCACCAATCCACCCCGGCCTGTTCCACCGCGACATGCCGCAACCCCGGTGGCTCCAGCCGGTAGCGGTTCATGGTGGCCAGCTCGGGCGTGTAGACGTGCACACTCACCGCGGGCACCACACCGGTGTTGCTCACCTGGTGCACATAATGCGGGCCGAAGGCACGGCAACGCCCGGCGCCCAGCTCCCTGGTGACTTCCACGGTCGAGCCGTCGGATTTGGTGACGAGCACCCGTTCGGTCAGCGTGCCCGCCGCGACCGCGAACACACCCGAAGCCGGGCCGTGGTCGTGCGGATCGGTGCCCTGGCCGGGCAGCCAGGACAACAGCCACACCTCATGCCGGGAGGTTCGTTCCAGCAGCCGGTACCAGCGGGTGTCGGTGCGGTAGTCCAGCAGGGACCGCCACCGTTCGGGGTGCGCGGCCAGAGTCATCGCCAGGCTGGTCGGGGCGCCTGGACGGGTCATGTCGGGAGCGGGGACGGTGAGATAGGGAACAGCGTGCATTGGGAGCTCCTGGAGCGGGATCGGATGGACCGACCGCGCCACGATCACCACCGGAGGGGATGGCTCGCCGGAAATAAACGCGCGGTCAGCGGGACAGGACGATCACCGCTCGGGACAGAGCGCACTCGCCACCCGGCGCAGATCCACTGGGGAGCGCCGAACCAGGGCGACGGTGCTGTTCACAGGGGACGATCAAACCAGCTGGTCATCATGTCCGTCAAGAAGGCTTCATTCCGGTTTGTGGGCTCGGCCGAGTAGCTCGGTGGCCATGTCCTCCGGGGATTGGCCGTCGTAGCAGACCCGGCGGACCGCCTCGGTGATCGGCACCTCGACGCCACAGCGCACGGCCAGTCCGTGGATGGACAGGCAGGACTTCACGCCCTCGGCCACCTGGCCGTGGGCGCAGCGCTGGGCCTGTTCCAGGGTGTCGCCCATGCCCAGCCGGCGGCCGAAGGAGCGGTTACGGGACAGCGGTGAGGCGCAGGTGGCGACGAGATCGCCGAGACCGGCCAGGCCCGTCAAGGTCATCGGATCGGCGCCCAGCGCGGCACCGAGGCGTCCCATCTCGGCCAGGCCCCGGGTGATCAGCGTGGCGAGGGTGTTGTCCCCGTATCCCAGCCCGGCCGCCACCCCGCAGGCCAGCGCGATGACGTTCTTGCAGGCGCCGCCGAGTTCGCAGCCGATGACGTCGGTGTTGGTGTAGGGCCTGAAGTACCGAGTTCCGCACGCGCGCTGCACGGCGATAGCCCGGTCGTGATCGACACACGCGACCACGCTCGCTGTGGGCTGCTCGGCGGCGATCTCGCGAGCCAGGTTGGGGCCGGAGACCACGACCACCTGGCCGGGGGCGGCGGCGGTGACGTCGATCACGACCTCGCTCATCCGCTTGAGGCTGGTCAGCTCCACGCCCTTGGCGAGGCTGATCAGGGTGGCCCCGGGGGGGATCGAGTGGTGCCAGTCGGCCAGGTTCTCCCGCAGCGTCTGGCTGGGCACCGCGAAGACCACCGCGTCCACCCCGTCCAGTGCCTCCTCCGCGCGCACCGTGGCCCGCAGCGAAGCCGGGAGCCGCACTCCCGGCAGGTAATCCGGATTGCCGTGCTGCCGCCGCAGTGCCTCGGCCACCTCGGCCCGGCGGGCCCAGAGCACCACGTCCCGGCCAGCGTCGGCGAGGACCTTAGCGAAGGTGGTACCCCAGGAACCCGCGCCCATCACCGCGACTCGCTGCACCGCCAGAGTCATGACGGGTGTTCCCGGCGCGATCCGGGACACTGGGGGTCGAAGAAACCATCGGGCGCGGGTTCGGCGCGCACCTCGGAGAGCACCGCGCGGACACCCTCCATCACCCGGTCGGTCGCCGCCCGCAACAAGGCGCTATCCAGTGGCTTGTGCCGGAATTCGGCAAGATCGACCGGCTGTCCCGCGCGCACGATCACATCGGTGCGCGGCAGCGGGCGGAACCGCTTGCCGTAGTGGTCATAGACCTGATGCGTGCCCCAGTGCGCCACCGGCACCACCGGCACCTCGATCCGCAGCGCGAGCCGGGCGACCCCGGTGTGCGCCACCATGGGCCAGTGATCGGGGTCCCGGGTGATGGTCCCCTCAGGGAAGATCATCACCGCTTGGCCCGCCCGCAGGGCCTGTTCGGCGTCCCGGAGGCTGTCCCCGCTATCGGCGCTGCCCCGGCGGACCGGGATCTGGCCGCCACCGGTCAGCACCCGGCCGATCACCGGTAGCTCGAAGAGCGATTGCTTGGCCAGGAACCGCGGGATACGGCTCTTGCGGTGCATGAACACCCCGGTGTAGACCGGGTCGAGGTAGGAGATGTGGTTGCAGGCCACCAGCACCGGCCCGCTTTCCGGGATGTGCTCGAGGCCCTCGAAACGCCGCCGTCCCAGAAGACGGCTGAGTGGGTAGAACACCGCGATGCACAACCCGATGTAGGGCCCGGCTCTCTCCCGCGCCACGCCGTCCTCCTCGCATGGGTTCGTGCTCTCAGGCGAAGTCTTCCCTGCGGCCGGATCACCGGTCCAGTAGCGGCCCAGGCACGGGATCATCGGGGTGTGCCGGTGGATCTGCTGTTGCCGATGAAGCCGCTCGCCGAGGCGAAGACCCGGTTACGCGGCGCCGCCGGGGCCGGCGCCGCG
>DASTBN010000862.1:0-6195 GCA_035712045.1 Pseudonocardiaceae bacterium | reverse complement strand
CGCGGCGTTCCACCGGATCCAGGCCCGGTAGCGCCGTTCGGTGTCCTCATCACCCGGGAACCACGGCTCGTTCTCGGTGGGGATCGTGTTGACGTAATCCGTGCTGGTCAGCGACGGTACGCCGACGCCGGTCTCGCGGGCCCGCTCCAGCAGCCGCAGCATCAGGTATCGGGCCCGTTGCTTGCCCCCGGAGAGCACCGCGGAGTCGAAGGCCTCTAGCCATTCCGCGGTCTCCTCGGGGTCGATGTCCGGTAAGTGAGCCGCCACACCGTCCCGGATGACCCGTACTCGTTCGGGCCTGCGATCGTTCAGCGTGGCCACAGGATCGACTCCCTCCACCGTGAAAATCCCCGCTCGGAGGCCATCGTGCCCCATGATTGTGAGTGCTGCGATCGGCGGGAGTGCTACTGCGGGGTAACCATCTCGGCAACCCCGATCGGCGTGTCCCGCCGCTGGCAGTTGCGCTCTGACCGGACCGCAGTGTTCGCTTGAACGCCATTGAATACTCGCCTGGCCAGCCGCCAGGCTTGACGTGGGTGGAGGGGTGAACACCGTGGTCGCCGCCGCGGCGGGAGATTCCGGCAAGCTTGGCGTAGCCGAGAGGCTCGGGATCGAATCCGACATGGTCGTGCAGGAACTCGGCTGGGACGAGGACGTCGACGAGGACGTCCGCGCGGCGGTCGAGGAGGTGATAGGTGATGATCTGCTCGATGAGGACTCCGATGAGATCGTCGATGTGGTGCTGCTGTGGTGGCGCGACGACGACGGCGATCTGGTCGACACCCTCCTCGCCGCCCGGCCGCTGCTGGCTGATAACGGCGTGATCTGGGTACTGACCCCCAAGACCGGCCGTGATGGTCATGTCGAGCCCTCGGACATCGCCGAGGCGGCACCGACTGTCGGTCTGGCGCAGACGTCCAACATCAGCGTGTGCGAGGACTGGACCGGCACCAGGCTGGCGACACCGAAGGCGGCCAAGTCCAACAAGCGCTGAGTCACGCTGGGTGGCGGCAGGCTTCGTACCACTCAGCGCGGGCCGCAGAGCGAGGAGGAGTGCTGAGGACCATGCCTCTGGCGGTCGGGGATCGCGCACCAGAGATCATCCTGAAAGATCAGCACAATCAGGAGTGGACGCTGTCGGCGGTCCGAGCGGACCGCAACGTCCTCGTGGTGTTCTTTCCGTTCGCGTTCACCGGGATCTGCGCGGGTGAGCTGGACCAGCTGCGCGACGAGCTGGCGGACTGGGCCGGGGTGCAGGTGCTGGCTGTCTCAGTGGACTCGATCTACACCCTCAGAGTCTGGTCGCAGCAGCGGGGTTATGATTTCCCCCTACTCTCCGACTTCTGGCCGCACGGCAAGATCGCGCAGGATTACGGGGTGTTCAACGATAAGGCGGGGATGGCCAACCGGGGTACCTTCCTGGTAGGTACCGACGGTCTCGTCCACTTCGCCGAGATGAACGGCCCCGGCGAGCCTCGGGACCAGGCCGTCTGGAAGCGGGCCCTGGCCGCCTTGGCAGCCTGACCACGCGTCACCCGGGGGCCGCCCCGGGTGACGAGGGCGCATAGCTCAGTGGAAGAGCACTCGCCTTACAAGCGAGTGGTCGCAGGTTCGACCCCTGCTGCGCCCACCATGTCCTATGAGCTGCTGTTATGAATCGACCGGGAAACCGCTGCGACCGCGCGACCGACGACGTCGAGCGCCTGACTGGGGTACCGGCACAGACCATTGAGGCGTTCGTGACCGCAAGCAGGGATTGCTACCTCGGCTGAGCCCGCCCGGACTGGGTCCGACGAAAGCCCCGACCGGCCGTTGCGGCGTCGGCCCGTGCTGATCAAGGACGCCTGCTCCCAGGAATATGTGGCTCGTCAACTGTCCGGCAGCAGTGTGGTGAGGGGCATTGCGGCAATGTCTGTCGATGGCCGGGACAGGTACAGGTTGGTGTGATACGCGCCGTCGGTCTCCTTCCCAGACGGGTCATGCCCGGTCGCGATGACAGCGTCGATCGCGTAGCGCTGCTCGGCGGACGTGGTGAACCGGCGTTGGGGGAAGGTAGGTGTGGAGGCCTCGGTGACCAGCCCATACCCGGCTAGCGCGTCGGCGATGGGCTGGTAGCTGCCGGTGCGCAGCACGAATGCCGCCACCCACACCGGGCACTGAACGTTGTCCAGCAGCGGCTGGAACGTACGCGGGGACAGGAAACTCGCTCCTCCTGTGACTGTGATCAATCGAACATCCCGTACTGCCGCGAGCAAAGCGGCGCTGGCGGGTGTGGTTTCCAGGTTCTCGGCGAACCCGGCGTCCACGAGACCCACCGCACGGGCGTAGTCGATGGCGTTGCGGGCCGGGTCCAGACCGACCACTCGCGCCAGCGGGCCCGTCGGGTGACGGCGAGCGGCGTAGAAGACCCGGTCAGCGTTGACCAGTGCCTCGACCGAGAGGGCCGTGGTCTCCGGGCTGGTGTACCGGGCCGACAGGTCGGCCAGAGTCAGGTCGTGGTTGAGCAGCGCGGCGTTGATCCCGTACGAACAGCAGATGTCCAGTACCGTTATCCCCCACTTGGCGTTGCTCGGCGTGAGCGTGGCGACCAAACGCCGGAATACCTGTTGGGCGTGGTGCGGGGTCTGGTACCCGAACGGCCCGAACGCTTGGAAATACCCACGCGGGTCCGGTTGGTCATAGACGTAGTCGAACCCTGTCCGCGTCCCCCACCCGGGGCTTCCCGCCGTGTCCGCGCCAGGTCCGCCAGTGCTGGCCGGGCGGGGCTGGGTCGAAGCCGACGCTGTGGTCGGCGTCATTACGTGATCTTCCAGTCCCTGGCGGTCGGCTCTGGCCGCCGACACTCCGTGTTTGTCGCTGTGGGGGAGAAACGCATCACCCGAAAGGTCATCTGGGTCCTTGGTTGTCCCAGGCTTGTCCGCCATGCATCTCTCCTTCGTTCTCGGCCCAGCTCTTCACCACCGTTCCGCGATCTCCCTGTCAGGACCAGCTGCGCCACCGGGCAGAGGGCTGACCCAGCGCGGTATCCGAGTTCCCCGACTCATTCGGGTGACCCACAACTCAGTCGAACAAGGCGACATCACCGAAACCGCCCGATGTCGTCTGGGTGGCGCCGGGTTCCGCTGCTGGGTTGTTGGGACGGGTAGGTCGAGGTTTATCCGCTGGCAAGCGACAGGTGGTCGCAGCGCGCGGGGTGGTGAGAGCGTCGGGGCCAGTTTGGACCCAGGGCACGTGGGCGGATTAGGTACAAAGTGCGTTGTCGGGCCGTGGTGACCAGATGCCCGGCGATGGACAACAGCCGCGGCCGGAGCTATCCGCACGTGGTCAGTGCGGCGGGCAACAACGAACGGTATTGTTGATCACTACCGGTGGACAAGGGCTGGGGGAACGCCATGCCTAATCGTGCTCAGCGTTTGCTGCAGGTCGAGGACTATCTTTTTTCCTTCATCGACGAGACCCGAGCGCTGGCCGAGGACGCGGGTATCGCGCTAGTGCCGTTGGGTGTAGGGGACTGCGACCTGCCGACACCGCTGCATATCGTGGAGGCGATGCGCCACGCGGTTCGGGATCCGTCATCACATCGCTACCCTCCGTACGCTGGTACCCAGGTTATGCGGACGGCGGCGGCTAGGTTTCTGGCTCGACGTTTCAATATCAAGGTTGATCCGGACACCGAGGTCGTCGTGACCCTGGGCAATAAGGAGGCGATGGCGCACCTTACGCTGGCCTATATTGAGCCCGGCGATGTGGTGCTAGTGCCCGACCCGGCCTACCCGGTGTATGAGACATGGGCCCGGTTCTGTGGTGGGGATGTTTATCGCGTTCCGCTACGGGCCGAGAACGACTTCCTGCCCGATCTAGACGCCATTCCTCGCGACATCGCCGATCGTGCCAAGCTGTTTTGGATCTGCTACCCGAATAACCCGACCGCAGCGCTGGCCACAACTGAGTTCTTTGACAGACTCGCCCTGTTCGCGTTGGCTCACGACATCGTCGTGGCCTCGGATGCGGCCTATACCGAGATTTACTATGACACCGAGCCGCCGCCGTCGTTTCTGGAGTCACCAGGGGCGATGGACTGCGGCATCGAGTTCCACTCGCTGTCCAAGGCGTACAACATGCCAGGGTGGCGGGTTGGATTCGCCACCGGCGACGCAGAAATCGTGGATGCATTGCGGACGGTCAAAACCAACACCGATTCCGGCACCTTCTCAGCCGTGCAGCACGCTGCGGTGGCCGCGCTCACGGACAACAGCGGCTACCCCGATCAACTCCGCCACATTTACCGCACCCGCATGAACATCCTGTGCGACGGGCTCGAAGCCGCAGGACTTGAGGCACTACGCTCCCAGGCCACGTTTTACTGTCTGGTCCGCAATCCTGGCGGCTACACCAGCGCCGGCTTCGCCAGGAAACTACTCGAGGATGCGCGCGTGCTCAGCATTCCTGCCAGCGGATTTGGCCCTGGCGGCGAGGGCTACATCCGTCTCACTGTGTGCGCCGGACTCGACCTCATCCATGAAGCGATCCACCGGATCGCCCGCGTCGAGTGGTAGCGGGGGCAAGGGCGCCCGGTTGGTGCGGACGCACCACGCGTCGATCGCCGCCGCCACCGCATTGGCAGCCGTCGGCGTCGTGCGGTCCGGGCGCGGAAACCCGGACGTGGTGGTGACATGCGGGGCACGGGCACGCTCTTCCGAGATCCCGAAGCGGCGGACGACGTGGTTACTACAGATTGGGTCGTGGCTGCTTGGCCAAGCTCGATTAACTCAGGAAATTCCGGCCGTTGGGGCGGCGAGGCATCGTGGCCTGGTGCAGCGGTAATAGTGGCTGGGCATGAACATCTCGATCGTGCCGGGCGAGGCTGCGGTCATGAAGACCTCGGTCGCAGGTTGATCAGCTACCGCGACGCGGAGGTTCTCAATGTCGCGGGCTAGCGCCTTGCGGCCGATGTAGGCCACCACGCCGTCACATGAGGGCAGCGCCATCGCCCGCGCCCGCGCGGGGTCGCCGAACAGGCGTTGAGCGTATTCCGGAAAGTCTTCGGTGCGTCTATGCAGCAGCGGCGCTGGTGGCCCGTCAGCCGCTCGGCGGCGTAGCCGACATAACTTTGCTTGGGCATCTCCCCGTCGTTGATCACGTCCAGGCCAGAGTTGATCTCGGCAAGTACCGTATCCGCAACGGCGATGCGCAGATGCGCGTTGTGGGGATGCCCGTCCTGGTACCCTAGGGTCAGCGTGCCAGGACGGGGCAGGCTTCCCGCAGGTGTGATGAGGATGCGCGCCGTGCTCATCTTCACCGGGCGTCTCCGTCACCAGTCAGCCGCTGTGGAAAGCTTCGGCCATAACGTACCGGACCGGCACGTCCAATGTGATTAGTCCATCGGCGGACCGTCGCGAGTCCAGTTCGGTGATGATCGATTTTTCCAGGTCGCGGCGTGGTTGTTCCGGCAGGTTGTTCCACAGTAACCGCATGCCCTGGGTGCGTGACCAGCGCACCCAGTCATGGCCAGAACGGCTGACCATCCGCACTGGCTCGTCGAGGATGACGACATTGTCGAAGCCAGCCGCACCCAGGGTCGCGGAGAGCACCTCGCGATCCACTAGCCATGAATAGTAGCGCTGCACGATCCGACGCGGCTGCCACTCCTCTTCGATATGCTGGAGAAATTCGTCGGTGATGATTTGATCGAATGGCGCGGGAAGGAAAGGAAACCCATCATAGGCGAACACCGGACTAGATGGGGTTTCGTTCCCGGCGGAGATTGTCAGCCACGGTGTCTGGGCTACGGGTTGCGTTGGCGCAGGAGGATCAGTCCGTAGGGGCCGGTATTGATCACCTAGCGGGGCACGGCGGCATGGAGGGCGGGTTTAAGTCCAGTTCCAGATGGACACGTCGCGTCCGAAGAAGGCGGCGAGTTGGATGATGGGCGGGGCAGCTGCTGGGGTGTCCATGGCGTTGGCGAAGCCGAGACCGGCCGGGCGCGCGGTGGACGATGGGTCCAGCTGCTGGGCGTGGGCCAAGCTGGCCTGGACCATCTGGTGGTCAAAGCACGGTCGTTGTCCGGTGGCCGCCGCGAGGTCCCAGCCGTGCACGAGGGTCTCTCGCAGATGGACCCAGAGGGCGAGCTCTGCTGGCTTGCGGCCCGCTGGCGAGTCGAGTTGGCGTTGGAGGGCGCCGGGTTGTTTCCACGCC
>DASTBN010000861.1:0-2534 GCA_035712045.1 Pseudonocardiaceae bacterium | reverse complement strand
GCAGGGGCCCAGCGGGACCCGGTCACCCTCGGGTGCCCGGTCCATGACCTCGTGGTTGGTGTCGTCGGAGGTCTCGGTCAGCCCGTAGGCGTTGAGCAGCCTGATCCCGGGCTGGGCTGCGAACCAGCGCTGGATGAGCTCTCTTTTCACCGCCTCGCCGGTGACCGAGACATAGCGCAAATCCGGCAGCTCGCGAGGGTGGCGCTCCAGGTAGGACAGGAAGACCTCAAGGTAGGAGGGCACCACCTGGAGCACGGCGACCCGCCCGGTAATGATCGTCTCGGCGAAACTCGCGGCGTCCAGGATCACCTCCTGCCCGATGATCAGGGTCCGCCCCCCGGTCAGCAGTGCGGAGATCAGCTGCCAGAGCGAGATATCGAAGCACTGGGGCGCGATCTGGGCGACGACGTGCCCCTCGCCGATCTCCAAGTCCTCGATCTTGGCGTAGAGATGGTTGAGCATGCCCGCGTGCTCGCACATCGCACCCTTGGGCTCACCCGTGGAACCCGAGGTGAAATAAATGTAGGCCAGCTGATCCGCCGCCACGGCCACGCCCAGGTCGCCCACCGGGTGGTCCTCCCGGTAGGCGTCATCGATGAACACCGCCTCGACACCGGGCAGCCCGCCCAGCGCCGCATCCAGCGTGCTGGTGCTGCCCCGCTCGGTCAGCACCAGCTCACACCCCGCCCGGGAGAGCGTCCTCGCAATCCGATCTGCGGGGAAACCCGGCTCGATCGGCAGATACACCCCACCCGCCTTGAAGATCGCGATCACCGAAGCCATCCAGTTCAGATTGCGCTCGGTCAGCACCGCGACCACACCCTCCCGGCGCAGCCCCCGCGCCAGCAAGACCCGGCCCAGCCGGTTCGCCCGCGCGTTGAGCTCCCGGTAGGTCCACCGCCGCTCACCATGCACCGCCGCGATGGCATCCGGGTGAGCCGCCACCCGCTGCTCGAACAGCTCGTGGAACCGCCGATCCGGCAACTTCCGGCGCGCCCCGGCCAGCCCAACGAGCTGGAAGCGGAGCTCCTCAGCGGAAAGCAGGCTCTGCCGACTGTGCTCAGCATCCGGATCAGTGATGATTAACGCGAGCGCGCGGTGATAATAACCAGCGATCCTGACCGCGCCCGCCGCGTCGAGCACCTCAGTCCGATACCACAACCGCAGCCGCAGCCCGCCGCCGTGGTGTGAGAAGCCCACCCACAGCACGGTGCCCTCGTCACCGGGCGGGCCGGACCCGGCTGGATCGAACCGGGCCGGATCGAACACGGTCTCGAATGCCGGGCCCGGCTCGCACATCAGGTCATCGGCCGGGAAGTCCTGGTCCGAGAGTAGCTCCTCCTCAGCCTGATGGGCCTCCCGCAGCAGCGCCCGCCACGAGCGGGGTTCTGTGCTCAGTCGGCAGGGCAACGGCCGGCCGCCCGCCGCGGCGACGTAACCGGTCGCGACCTCATGCTCGCCAGACAGTGCCGCGAGCACCTTGGCGTGCGCGGCTAGCAGCATCGAGCGCAGCGGCATCGCCAGCTCTGCGGCTAGCTGGCGTGCTGCCGCCGCGAGGTCGCCGGGGATTGCCGCCTCGTGCTCGGCGATGCCCGCCACCGGATTGAGGGTCCACCGCGGGATCACGGTGAACCCGCCACCGGCGAGCCCGCGCCGGGACTCCGGGACGGCCGCCATTACCGCTGTCATCACTTTCCCCACCTCTCACCGTTGCCACGGTGCCTACCGCTTTACCGCCGCCCACCGCTTTAGCGCTGTATTACTGCGCCCACCTTGTCGAGGGCGGGGTTTCCCTCCCACCGTGCCTGCGGCGGGACGTCCTCTCCTTTCATGAGGAAAGAGTCAGCAGCGAGCACGGCGCCCTCGCCCATCGTCACGCCGTAGTGGACGAGGGCACCGATCCCGATGGTGCACCCCGCGCCGATCGTGCTGCTATCCGATTTGAAGAAGCCGTCCTCCTGTGAGTGGCACTGGATCTTGCTGCCCGCGTTGAGCGTGCAATCATCCCCGATGGTGACCAGTGTCTTCTCCGTCAGGAAACAGCCATCGTCGAATACCCTGCGGCCGATCCGCACACCCAGCATCCGATTGATCAGGTTCCGGAACGGGGTGCCGTTGAAGAGCGGGAGGTAGTTGATCTCAGACGCTTTCCAGTAACGCTCGTGCTCCCAGAAGCGGAGATCGTAGATCGAGCAGTACAGGGGCCGCACGGGATACAGCGCCGTGACAGCACGCTCGACCAGTACGAAGTAGGCGACGGTGAACACGACGCTCAGGACGGTGTCCAGCGCGATCGCCCAGGCACCCAGCGTGTCGTAGAGGACTGCGGCAGCGGCGGCGAGCAGGGCGATGCCGAACAGATGCGCCCACCGCGCCAGCAGGTACAGCCCCATGGTGACGAGGTTGTGCCTGTTCTTGTCGGCCAGGCGTCGGCGCAGCGCGTCCGGGCCCCTGAAGCGCTCAGACACCGCGTCCCGCTCGACCCCCCGGGAGATCTCCATACTGGGCGAGCCCAGAAGCCCGACGCCTTCCCG
>DASTBN010000860.1:0-3191 GCA_035712045.1 Pseudonocardiaceae bacterium | reverse complement strand
GCTGGTCCGGCTGATCCGGCGGGAGGCCGTTTCGCCGAAGCGCCGCCGCCGCAATGGTGAACCTGGGCGAGAAGAAAGCCCCGAGCGGTTCCCATGTGAATGCGGGGCGCTACCGCGCGGTCTCGTCCGAAATGCCGGACTGGTCGCTGCCCGGTAAAATCAATGGATCTTGCCCGCGTGTGGTGAGCGGCGGTCGTCAATGGAATGCCTGCTGGCCCGAGCGTGCTTCACTGAAAGGTATCGCATCGTCATGAGTTCGACCAAGCCAGCTGTTCCCGCGAGTGCTGCTCCCGCTGACTTCGAGATCATGCTCCCCGAATTCGGACACCACCTCGACCAGGATGAGGAGTGGTGTGATGTTGTGATGGAGGGCGAGCGGCGGCGCGTTCGCTTCCATGATTACCATGAGATTTACGGCATTCCGGGCCTCTACGAGCGCCTCTTCTGCGACCTGCTCCAGTGCCAGTCACCGCAGGTGATCCGGCACCTGCTGGCCCAGGTGCTGGCCGAGCGAGGGACCGAGCCGGGCGAGCTCCGGGTGCTCGATGTCGGGGCGGGGAACGGGATGGTCGGTGAGGAGCTCCGGGAACTCGGCGGGGGAGCGATCTTCGGTGTGGACATCATCGACGAGGCGGCGGCCGCGGCGCAGCGGGACCGCCCCGGAGTTTATGATCACTATTTCGTCGCGGACCTCACCGACCTGACGAGCGATCAGCGCGAGTTCTTAGTCCGAGCCGATCTCAACACGATGACGACCGTGGCCGCACTGGGATTCGGCGATATTCCTCCGAGCGCATTCGCGGCCGCCTACAATCTCATCTCCGCTCCAGGCCTGGTGGCCTTCACCATCAAGGAGAATTTTGTCACTGAGTGCGATTTGAGCGGTTTCGGCGGGCTGATCCGGCGGATGCTCGACGGAGGGATCATCCGGTTCTTGGCCGAGCGACGCTACCGGCACCGCCTCTCGGTGCGGGAGGAGCCGCTGTACTACCTCGCGTTCGTCGGGGAGAAGGTCAGCGATATCCCCCAGTCCTGGCTTGGCGATCCCAGGGGGACCTCTCCGGTCATGCGGGAGCCGGCCATCGGGGAGTGACCTGGGCTGTGGATCTCATCGGAGCCCGACGCCCACATGCCAGGTCCTACTCGATAACTTGAGCGCATCCCGTCCCCACCGCTACCCGGGAGGAAGCGATGCGCGTCACGCTCGCACAGATCGACTCCCGGCTAGGGGATCTGGACGCCAACTTCGAGCAAGCCAAGCAGGTGATCGCGCAGGCGGTCAGCGAGGGCACCGACATGGTGATCTTCCCGGAGCTGTCGCTGAGCGGTTACTCGATCGGGGACTTCCACGAGGACGTCTCCATCGCCCCCGATGACGCGCGGATGGAAAAGCTGGCCAAGGAGGCCAAGGGCGCGGGGGTGCTGGTCGGGTTCCCCGAGGCGCAGGCACATGGCCTGCACAGCTACAACAGCGCGGCCTATTACGAGAACGGCCTGCTGATCCGGGTGCACCGCAAGCTGTTCCTGCCCAATTACGCGATCTTCGAGGAACGCAAGCACTTCCTGCCCGGCCAGTCCTCCCGGGCCTACCCGATCCTGGGCGGGCGCCACCGCGCGGCCACCCTGGTGTGCAACGACGCCTGGCAGCCGCAGCTGGCGTACGTGGCGGCCCAGGACGGGGCGGTCATCCTGCTGGTGCCCGCGTGCAGCGCGCAGAGCGTGTTCCCCGAGAAGTACGACTCGCGGTCCTACTGGATCGGCATCACCCAGTTCTACGGGCGGATGTTCCAGCTGTACGTGGTTTTCGTCAACCGGGTCGGCGCCGAGGGGTCACTGCGCTTCTGGGGCGGCTCGCACATCGTCGACCCGTGGGGCGAGGTGATCGCG
Organism: Pseudonocardiaceae bacterium; assembly: GCA_035712045.1. Taxonomy (GTDB): domain Bacteria; phylum Actinomycetota; class Actinomycetes; order Mycobacteriales; family Pseudonocardiaceae. The sequence goes on along the minus strand of DASTBN010000860.1, from coordinate 1,304 downwards.
GAGGCGGAGGAGTACCGGGAGCAGGTGCTCACCGTCGATGTGGACCTCGCGCGGGTGCGCCGTCGGCGGCGGGACATCCCGCTGGTCCGGGAGGGCCGGCTGGGTCTGCTGCGCCGGGAGATCGATCGCCTGCTGGAGGAGGGCGGCGACCTGTAGGTCTTGCATTAGGCCGGCTCACGCGGTCGCGAAACAGCCCAGCGTCTCGTTGGGACGTACCCCGGAGAAGCAGCGCTCCCAGATCCGGTAGTAGAGGATCTCCTCGTCGCTGCGCAGCGCCCAGCTGTCCGGCGGTCGCGGCTCAGCTCCCTCGTCGGCGGAGCGGGCGGCGTTGGCCGCGGCGAGCTTGGCGAGCACCTCGCCAGCGCCCGAACCATCCCCGAACTGCTCCTTGCCGCGCCAGAGCAGCTCCTCGGGCAGCCAGTCGGTGAATGCCTCGCGCAGCATCGCCTTCTCCGGCCGCCCGCCAGTCGTCTTCTTCCACTCCGCCGGCAGGCTCAGCGCGGTGCGCACCACGGTGGTGTCCAGGAACGGTTCCCGGGCCTCGAGCCCGAAGTACATCGTCGTGCGGTCGCAGCGCTGCAGGTTCAGGTGGTGCAGTTGCTCCAGGCTGCGGACTAGCTCGGCGTGCAGCGCGTTCGGGTCGGCAAACTCCGGGCTGTGCACGTAGCTGTAGCCGCCGTAGAGCTCGTCCGCGCCCTCCCCGGTGAGCACCACCTTGACCTTCTTGGACGCCTCGCGCGCCAGGAGCAGGTTCGGCACCGCGCTGCGGACCAGGGCCGGGTCGTAGTGCTCGATCACCTCGACGGCGTTGTCCAGTTCCTCGCCGATGGACTCCGCGGTGGCGATCACCTCGTGATGGTCGGTGCCGATGAACTCGGCGACCCGCCGGGCGGCGATCAGGTCGTTGCTGTCCTTGGTGCCGACGGCGAAGGTGGGCAGCGCCTCGCCGCGGCGGCGGGCGTGCTCGGCCGCGATCGCGGCGACGATGGCGGAATCCAGCCCGCCGGAGAGGAACACGCCCACGCCGACATCGCTCATCATTCGACGCCGCACGGAGAGCACCACGGAGTCCCTGATCTTTTCCAGCGCCCCGTTGTCCCAGCTTGGGTGCTGTGCCCTGCGGGCTGGGCGGACCCCCACCGGAATCGAGTCGGCGTAGCGCACGACAGCGGTGGCCGGGGTCCACAGGCAGCCGGGTGGAAAGGAGGCCACCCGGGGCCGGTCTTCGGGGTCGAAGGCCCGCAGCTCGCTGGCGAACAGTGTGCTACCCGCCTCATCAACCCAGTACAGCGGCTTGACGCCCA
>DASTBN010000859.1:0-3369 GCA_035712045.1 Pseudonocardiaceae bacterium | reverse complement strand
GGACACCCGCTGCCGCCTTGGCAGCCCGCCAGCCAACCGACCGCTTGCAGTTCGACTCACGCAACGAACTTGCGGACCAGGCGGCGGAAGCTGGCCTGCAGTCGGCCGGGTACCCCGATTGCGGCCCAGGCGGCCTGGATGAGCAGCGGCTTGATGTAGGCGCCGCCGTCCCCGGTCCGCCCGCCCTTGCTCTTTCTGGCGCTCATGTAGTTCCCCGGGCAGATGGTCGCCCAGGAGGCGAGCCGGCTGGCGGTGGCGAAGTGCTGGTGCGGGGCCGGGCCGATCGCGCCCAGCCAGCCGGCCACTACGACGTCCCCGAACCCGGGCAGCGTCTTCAGCAGCTCCGCCTCGCGGGCATAGCGGGCCACCAGCGGCGCGATCTTGGCATCCAGGTCCTCGACCGCATCGTCGAAGATCTTGATCCGGTCCCGGTGCAGCCGGCACATCAGCGCGTGATGGTCGGTGAACCGGCCGGTCAGGGCCATCGACAGGTCGGCCATCTTCCCGGCGGCGCGCATCCGGGTCTGCGCCAGGTCCGCCATCACCGCGCCGCGGCGTTCCCCGCTGATCAGCGCCTCGATCATCGCCGTCGCCGAGCCCCCGGTAACATCGGACACGACCCAGGACAACTTGATCCCGGCCGTCTCCAGCGTTTTCTGCAGCCGCTGGATTTCCGAGGTGCGGGCCTGGACCGTCTTCATCCGGTACCTTGCCAGGTCCCGCACCTCCCTCAGATCCGGATCGGGGATGTAGGAGCCGGACAACAGCCCGCACTCATACAAATCCAGCAGCCGGATCGCGTCTTTCGCGTCGGTCTTATGGCCTTTCAGCGCCTTGGCGTGCGCCGGGTTGATCACCATCACCTCGGCGAAATCCAGCTCGCGCAGCGCGTAGTACACCGGGTCGGTGCACACCCCGGACGCCTCCATCACCACGTGCGTGACGCCGCGGCCGCGCAGCTCGCGGGCCATCGCCTGGAGCACCCCGTAAAACGTGCGGAACTCCAGCACATCGGTCTTGCGGGTCCCGCGCTTCGCGCCCGGTACCCGGATCGCGACCTTGAACACCGGTAGGCCGCCGGCGAGGTGCCCGTGGTGCGGGTCCTTTTCCGGCGACCCCCGGTCCGAACCGGACGGGCACCTTTTCGATGCATCCGGCTCTCCAGTGACTATGACGTGCAGATCGCGGCTGGCTTCCGGTCGTGGATCAGCTGATGACAGGCGGGGCAGACGATCAGCGTCTTGCGCCGCATGCGCGCCATCAAGCTGGCCCATTGCGGTTGCGCCGGTCCCGGCGTGCCGAGGTCGGCCAGCCTGCGGACCTGGTGCGCCTGCACCGGGCCGCGCCGCTGGCACCACTCGCACCGGCCGCGCAGGAGCCGGGTGACCAGCTCCTTACGGCGGCCGGGGGCCGGGACGGGCAGGCGGTCATCAAGCACCGCCTTCTTGTGCCGTTTGAGCGGGATGCCGCCGAACCGTGCCACCAGTGGTTTCCTGCCCGGCCGCTCGGTGCGGGCCTCGAAGCAGGTCCGGGGCCCATGCTGGGTGATTATCGTGGCCTTGTATTTGCGGGCCATCTTGGTCACCGTCGAGCGGTGCTTGGCGGCCAGCGTCTTGAGCAGGGAGGTTTCCGCTGCCCACCTGAGCCGGTGCAGCCGGGAGACGTTCCCGGCGAGCAGGTAGTACTGGGCCAGCCCTCGGTATTCGGCTCCGTAGGCGCTGATGATCTCGGGGTCGTCCAGGTTCATCAGCTCGGGCCGGTGCCACGGTTTGCCGTGCTTGAGGTAGGGGGCTGTCTTGGCCGTGATCACCGCCTTGGGGACGCGCAGCCCGATCACGCCGTTGACGCTGGGGCGGCACGGGCTGTGCTGGACGGTGATGTCGTAGCCGAGGAACCGCGCGGCCTGGGTGCGGCCGTGGGTGATCAGCGTCTTGTCCGCCGACAGTTCCAGCTTGAGATCATCATGCAGGAAGCTGGCGAGGCGCTGTTTGATCTGCTCGGCTTCGGCCTTCGGGCCGGTGAACCCGAACAGGTGATCGTCGGCGTAGCGGAGGTAGCAGAGCCTGCGGTAGCCGGGATCGCCGGGATCGCGGGCGGGCAGGCCCCGCCGCTGCTGGCGCAGTTTCCGCACCGCGGCGCGGTCGCCGCGCCGCCGGGCGTCCGCCATCGCGTTGGCCACCTTGGTCCAGGCAGGATTGGCTTTCCTGCTTTTCCCTCGGGTGTATTCCGGGATGAGGACTGTCTCGGCGAACTTATCCAGCCGGTCCAGGTAAATGTTCGACAATACGGGGGATGCCACGCCGCCTTGCGGCGCACCGGAAAGCGTCGCGTTCCACTGCCAGTCTTCCAGATACCCGGCCCGGAGCATGTTCTTGATCAGCCGCAGGAACCGGTTATCATGGATGTGCTCCGACAGTATCGACAGGAGGACATCATGGTCCAAGCTGCCGAAGCAGTCGGAAATATCACCCTCAATGAACCAGGTCGTCCCGGTCCAGGTCCTGGCTATCTCCGCCAGTGCGGTATGGCAGCCGCGGCCGGGACGGAAACCATGCGAACGGCCGGAAAATCGGGGCTCGTAATACGCCTCCAGCAAGATGCGCACTACTTCGCCGACCAGCTTGTCCGACCATGACGGCAAGCCGAGCGGCCGCATTTTGCCGCTGTTTTTCTTCGGGATGTAAACCCGTCTTACTGGCTGGAACCGGTAGCGCTCGTGGCGCAGCGCATCGATGATCCGCCCGATCTTGGCCAGTGACATACCGTCCGCGGTCTCCCCGCAGGACCCGGGCGTCATCGCGCCGTCGTTGGCGTAGATCCGCCCCCAGGCCATCAGGAACAGTGCCGGGTTGAACAGCTGCCGGTACAGCTCATCGCACGGCAGGCCCCGCCTGCCGCGTGCACGCAGGATGTCCACGACTGTTTCGGCGCTTTGCATTACGCATACCCCAAGTCCGCTGAATATCCTCATCACCTGGCCCCCTTCGCCCTGCGGGCGGCTTTCCCGCCCTCCTTGGTGAGGCGTTACTCTCACGACTACTACGAGGCCTGTGTCACCCTAGGACTCGCGTCCCTTAGGTGATCCCGCGTTCGTCCCTGCCATACGTGCTAGCGCGACTTAGGTCCCCCATTCATCTCCTTCAATGCCCTCACTGGGCATCGCACCAGAGCCCCGGAGGTGTCCCCGGCAAATGGTCATCCGGGAACAGGGCTGGCGCCGGTTTCATGCGCATTTCCGGCGGGCGACAAGTAACACCTGCTGGAGATTAGGGTTCAGGCAGTACAGCTTTAACCATATCGCGCGGGTCCCGCAGCACCCCGCCCCAGCGCATGGGCACGGCCGCTGCTTTCCTGGCATGCTATTGTTCC
>DASTBN010000858.1:0-6505 GCA_035712045.1 Pseudonocardiaceae bacterium | reverse complement strand
CGGACGCGGAGCTGATGGCGGCTTCCACGGTGCCCGCGGGGGTCGCTGCGGAAGCGCTGCGCTACCTGGTCGCTGGCGGGCCCGCGAACCTGGCCCAGCTCGCGCGGTTCCTCTCCGACACGGTACTGCTCACCGGGGAGGGGTTCGAGTCACCCGCACCCACACCGGAGTACGGCGTGCACGACGCCCGCGAACCCGAGCCGGGCCGTCCCACTGTGGGCATCGTGTTCTACCGGGCCCACGCGCTGGCTGGGAACCCTGGCTTCGTCGACGTTCTCGCGGACGCGGTCCGGGCCACCGGGGCCAGCGCGCTCGCGGTGTTCTGCGGGTCGCTGCGGGGCCTGGCCCGGGCCAGCGGGTTGCGGGAGGTCCTGAGGCGCTGCGACGTGGTGATCACTACCGTGCTCGCGGCGGGCGGCAGCGCCGGGAACCAGGACGATTGGGACGCGGGCGCGCTGGCCGAACTGGACGTCCCCGTCCTGCAGGGGCTGTGCCTGACCTCGCCGCGGGCGGCGTGGCACGCCAGCGACGCGGCGCTGTCCCCGATGGACGCCGCCATGCAGGTCGCGATCCCGGAGTTCGATGGCCGGCTGGTGTCGGTGCCGTTCTCGTTCAAAGAACCGGGCCCGGACGGGATCCCGGTCTATGTCGCGGACCCGGAGCGGGCCGCCCGGGTGGCCGGGATCGCCGTCGCGCTGGCCCGGCTGCGCCAGGTGCCAGCGGCGGACAAGCGGCTGGGAATCGTGCTCTCCGCCTACCCGACCAAGCACGCCCGGATCGGCAACGCGGTCGGGCTGGACACCCCAGTCTCGGCGGTGGTGCTGCTGCGGGCACTCGCCGAGGCCGGTTATGACCTCGGGGAGCTCGATGTCGGCGCGCTGGATGGCGACACCCTGATCCACCAGCTGATCGCCGCTGGCGGGCACGACGCCGAATGGCTCACCGAGGAGCAGATGGCGGGCGCGGCCATCCGGGTGCCCGCCGGGCGGTACGCCGAGTGGTTCGCTGACCTGCCGGCATCCCTCAGGGAGTCGATGGTGCGGGCCTGGGGTGAGCCGCCCGGTGAGCTGTACGTGTCGGACGGCGCGATTTACGTCGCCTCCCTGCGGTTCGGCAACGTGGTGCTGCTGATCCAGCCGCCCCGCGGGTTCGGGGAGAAGCCCGTGGCGATCTACCACGATCCCGAGCTGGCACCCTCGCACCAGTACCTGGCCGCCTACCGGTGGCTGGAGCGCGAATTCGGCGCGCACGCCCTGATCCATCTGGGCAAGCACGGCAACCTGGAGTGGCTGCCCGGCAAGGGACTTGGCCTGGCCGCCGCCGACGCCCCGGACGCGGTGCTGGGGAACCTGCCGCTGGTGTACCCGTTCATCGTCAACGATCCCGGTGAGGGCACCCAGGCCAAACGCCGCGCGCACGCCACCATCGTCGATCACCTGATTCCGCCGATGGCCCGCGCCGAGTCCTACGGGGAGCTGGCCCGGCTGGAGCAGCTGCTCGACGAGTACGCGACCGTGGCGGCGCTGGATCCGGAGAAGCTGCCCACCCTGCGCGGGCAGATCTGGACACTGATCCAGAGCGCCCAGCTGCACCACGACCTGGGCCGTCCCGGTGCCGCAGCCCCGGGCGAGGGCGATTTCGACGAGTTCGTGCTGCACCTCGACGGGTACCTCTGCGAGATCAAGGACGTGCAGATCCGCGATGGGCTGCACGTGCTGGGCCGCGCCCCGGAAGGCGAGGAGCTGGTCAACGACGTGCTCGCGGTGCTGCGGGCCGCTCAGGTATTCGGTTCCGGTGTCCCGCTGCCTGGTTTGCGCGCGGCCATCGCCAGTGTCATCGGCGTGGATGAGCAGGGTGCGCTCGCCGAGGTCGATCGCCTGGAGGACCTGGCCCGCGCACTGACCCGGGGCGTCCACACAGCTGGCTGGGACCCTGCGAAGGTGCCAGGAGTGGTCACTGACGTGCTGGGCCCACTTTCCTCGGGGCAACCCGACCCCGCCGTGGTATCGGTGCTGCGGTTCGGCTGCACCGAGCTGGTGCCCCGGCTCGCCGCCACCCCCGCGGAGATCACCAACGTGCTGCGCGCCCTGGATGGGCGGTTCATCGAGCCTGGTCCGTCCGGATCGCCCACCCGAGGGCTGATCTCCGTGCTGCCGACCGGGCGCAACTTCTACTCGGTGGATCCTAAGTCGATCCCGACCCGGAACGCCTTCGACGTCGGCAGCGCCTTAGCGGACTCGCTGCTCGCCCGGCACCGGGCCGACACCGGCACCTGGCCCAGCTCGGTGGGCCTCACCGTCTGGGGGACCTCCGCGATGCGCACCCAGGGTGACGACATCGGTGAGGTGCTGGCGCTGCTCGGCGCCCGCCCCACCTGGGACGACGCCTCCCGCCGCGTCACCGGCATCGAGGTGATCTCCCTCGAGGAACTTGCCCGGCCCCGGATCGATGTGGTGCTGCGCATCTCCGGTTTTTTCCGGGACGCATTCCCGCACGTGATCGCCCTGCTTGATGATGCGATCGCCGCCGTGGCCCGGCTGGAGGAACCGGCGGAGCTCAACTACGTCGCCGCGCACTACCGCGCCGACCTCGCCGCGCACGGAGATGACCGGCGGGCCCGCGCCCGGATCTTCGGGTCCAAACCCGGCGCGTACGGCGCCGGGCTGCTCCCGCTGATCGACAGCCGGGAGTGGCGCACCGACGCCGACCTCGCCGAGGTCTACGCCACCTGGGGTGGCTACGCCTACGGCCGGGGCCTGGATGGGGCCGCCGCGCGGGCCGACATGGAGCACGCGTTCCGGCGCATCACCGTCGCCGCCAAGAACGTCGACACCCGCGAGCACGACATCGCCGACTCCGATGACTACTTCCAGTACCACGGCGGGATGGTCGCCATGGTGCGCTCGCTGACCGGGGCGAACCCGGCCGCGTATGTCGGCGACTCCGCAGTGCCGGACGCCGTGAAGACCCGCTCCCTGGCCGAGGAGACCCGCCGGGTGTTCCGCTCCCGCGTGGTCAACCCCCGGTGGATCGCCGCCATGCGGCGCCACGGATACAAGGGCGCGTTCGAGCTGGCCGCCACCGTCGACTACCTGTTTGGCTTCGACGCCACCGCCGGCGTGGTCGAGGACTGGATGTATCACCAGCTCGCCGAGTCCTACATTTTCGACTCCAGCGTGCGGGAGTTCCTGCGCCGCTCCAATCCGTGGGCCCTGCGCGGGATGACCGAACGGCTACTCGAAGCCGCGGACCGGGGCATGTGGGCACACCCCGACCCGGCGGAACTCGACGCGCTGCGCGCCGTCTACCTGGAGCTGGAAGGGGATCTCGAGGGGTGAGCCCGCAAGACCGGCGCCCATCAGCGTCCATCGGAGCTGAAGTGCATGAAACTCACCGGCCCCGGCCAGCGCCCGCCCCATTGCCAGCCCACCGACTCGAACGCGGTCACCGCCGGGCCGCCATCCACCACCATCCCCGGGCGCGCCCAGTCGCGGGCCAGGTAGGACGAGGCCAGTTCGGGCAGCACCAGGTCGCCGCTGACGAACGGGTTGTTGAACGGGTTGAGATCGATGGCCATCCCATAGGCCTGCGCCGGCAACGGGGCCTGCGATTTGGCGGGGTTCGTGCCCTGATCAGGCGGGCGGCAGATGAAACCCTCGGTGTTGTTGTGGTCCCCGGTCGGCGCCAGTTTCAGCTCGGTTTCCGAGGTGATCCGCATCTCCTCGATCGGGAACCCGGCGGCGAACAGTCTCTTGAACACGTCCACCACCTTCGGCGCGACGTCAGCGTTGATGAGCATCTCGCCGGTATGCGCGCGGGCGTCGAAACCGCGGAAGGATATCGTCAGGTAGCGCAGCTGCCCGGGATTCACGGGGCAGGCTGGTTTCCAGCTGCTACGGGCCAGCACCTCCGGGGGAACCAGGGCGATCGTGGACTGGAACATGGGTGAGGCGGGCGGGGGCAGCCGGTCGACGGTGGGCAGCTTCCGGTTCATCAGCGCCGGTGGTGTGGATCGCACCACGCCGAAACCATCGGGGCGTAGCGGCAGCGCCGCCGCACCCACCACCCAGGGCTGCGGGGCAGCGGGCGCGGCCGCTTTCGTCTGCGGGGCCGCTACCCGCTCGGCCACCATCTGCCTGGGCCGCTCCCCGGGCGCGCGGAGGACGACAGGGACGAGACCCACCAGCAGGAGGGCACCCACGAGCAACCCGATCAGGTACCTCCACAGGATGAGCCGCCGGGCTATGTGCTGCGACACCGCGCCACGATGTCAGATCCTCTGGTAGGCAGATGAAGTGGACCACACTGTGCTACACCGCAGCCTCGCCGCGGACCTCTCGACCTCGATGATTTACGCCCTGCTGCGCCTGCGGGTCGACGTGTTTGTGGTCGAGCTGAACCGGCCGTATCAGGAGCTCGACGGCCACGACCTGGACCGGACGACCCGGCACTTCTGGCTCGCGCCGCACGGCGCGATCGAGCGGCCGCAGGCCACACTGCGCCTGCTGGAACCCGCCGACCGCCAGTTCCGGATCGACCGGGTCTGCACCGCGGCGGATGCCCGAGGTCAAGGTGGCGTGCGGCGGCTGCTCGAGGCCGCACTCGGGGAGATCGGGGACGCCCCCTGCGTGGTCGACGCGCCCCTGGACTGTGTCGAGCTTTTCGAGGCGTTCGGCTTCGAGATAGCCGGGGCGCAGTCCACCGAAGGCGGGCTGGCGCAGCGGCCGATGCGCCGCGACGCCTCAGCCCGGATCCGCTGATCATGAGCATTGCCCCCTACCCGTTCTCGGCGATCGTCGGGCACGAGGAGCTCCGGCTCGCGCTACTGCTGACCGCTGTGCATCCGGGAATCGGCGGGGTGCTGGTCCGTGGTGAGAAAGGCACCGCCAAGTCGACCGTGGTCCGGGCGCTGGCGGCGCTGCTCCCGCAGGTGAGCGCGGTACCGGGCTGCCGTTTCGCCTGCGACCCCGCGGCTCCGGACTTGAACTGCCCGGACGGCCCGCACACCGCAGCCTCAGATCCGCACATCCGCCCGGCCCGGCTGATCGAGCTGCCGGTGGGCGCCACCGAGGACCGGCTGGTGGGCTCCCTGGATCTGCGGCGCGCGCTGACCGAGGGCGTCTCGGCCTACCAGCCGGGGCTGCTCGCCGGGGCGCACCGCGGCGTGCTGTACGTCGACGAGGTCAACCTGCTGGCCGATCATCTCGTCGATGTGCTCCTCGACGCCGCCGCGATGGGGCGCGCGCACGTGGAGCGCGACGGGGTCTCCGTCTCGCACGCCGCGTCGTTCCTGCTGGTCGGCACCATGAACCCGGAGGAAGGCGAACTGCGCCCGCAGCTGCTGGACCGCTTCGGGCTCACCGTCGAGGTGAGCGCCTCCCGGGACGTCGAGGTGCGTGCCGAGGTGATCCGCCGCCGGCTGCGCTACGAGGCCGACCCCGGGGGTTTCGCGGCGGGCTGGCACGCCCACGACGCCGCCCTGGCCGGGCGGATCACCGCTGCCCGGTGCGCGCTGCCCGGTGTGGTGCTCCCGGATGGCGAACTGCGCCGCATCGCCACCGTGTGCGCGGCGTTCGAGGTCGATGGGATGCGCGCTGACCTGGTGATGGCCCGCACGGCCCTGGCCCACGCGGCCTGGCGGGGCGCCGCCGAGGTCGCCGAGGACGACGTCCGCATCGCCGCTGTGCTGGCCTTACCGCATCGCCGCCGCCGCGATCCCTTCGACCAGCCCGGCCTGAACCGTGACCAGCTAGAAAACGCCCTCCACCCCCCGCCCGACAACCCTCCCGACCCTCCAGCCAGCGCTCCCCACCCCGATATGTCCCCATATCGGGGTGGGGAGGGGGCTGATAACCCCGATATGTCCCCATATCGGGAGGGGGAGGGGTTCCGGGTGCGGATGCTGGCGGTGCCGGGGGTGGGGGCGGGGGCGCCGGGGCGGCGGTCGGCGGGGCTTAATAGCGGGGGGCGTGTGGTCCGGGGGTCGGTGTCTGAGGGGAGTGGGGTGCATCTGCTGGGGACGCTGTTCGCGGCGGCGCCACACCAGCAGGAGCGTGGGCGCGAGGGGCCGGGGTTGGTGGTGCACCGCGACGACGTCCGGCTGGCGGTGCGGCAGGGACGGGAATCCAACCTGGTGCTCTTCGCTGTCGACGCCTCCGGGTCCATGGCGGCCCGGGACCGGATGGCTGCGGTGCGCGGCGCCGTGCTGTCCCTGCTGCGGGATGCCTACCAGCGCCGCGACAAGGTAGGCCTGATCAGCTTCCGGGGCACCGGCGCGCAGGTGGTGCTGCAGCCGACCTCTGCGGTGGAGGCCGCCGTGTCCCGGCTGCGGGCGTTGCGGACCGGCGGGCGGACCCCTCTGGCGGCGGGGCTGCTCTGTGCGGCACGGGTGCTGGCCGCGGAGCGGTTACGGGATCCCGCCCGGCGGGCACTGCTCGTGGTGCTCACCGACGGCCGGGCAACCCATGGCGGGATGGACGCCGCGCTGACCTCGGCCGGGTCGCTG
>DASTBN010000857.1:0-6246 GCA_035712045.1 Pseudonocardiaceae bacterium | reverse complement strand
GATCGGGGGCCTGGAATGTGACTGGGATAAACCGAGCGGCGATGGGCCGAATCAGGCCGCGCGAGCAGTGGCTGGCGGCGGCGTGATAGCCAGGTACCGCGAGATCAGTCCGGTGAGGTGGACGGTTCCTCGGACAGCGAGCGCGGTAGGTCGCTGGCGTAACTCAATGACAAGGGCTGGGGTGAGGCCAGCGGCGGCGACGCCGGGCTGCGGTGCGCCGCGAGGTCTGGCCCGCCTTTGTCTCCGGCACCGCCCGCGGTTGCGCCATCGGCCAGGCAGGCCGACGTGGCGTCCACGGGCGGGCTCAGCGGCGTTGGGTTCGCTGGTCCGCTTTCGTCGGCCGCAGGCTGGATGATCACAGGCGCGGCGGCGGGGTAAGCCGGGGAACAAAGGGGTACCGGGTGCGCCGTGTGACTCGCTGGAGCGGTGCTCAGCCCAGCGGTGCGTACGGCGGCTGGTGCGAAAGCCGGGACACTGACTGGGGTGATTCTCACTGGCTGGCTGACGTGCACCAGTGACCGGTTCGCGACCCCATGGGAGGAGGCGGTACCGGAGAGGGGCCGCGCCACCGGGTCCAGGACGCCGGTCAGCGGCTTGGGAAGGTCAACGGCATCTACGACGTGGCGCAGGATGCCGACCCGGAGCGGGGATTCGGCTGGTATCCGGGGCACTGGGACGGCGGAGAGCGCTCCCGCCACAACCGACCCGGTGAGGTGCGATCCGGTGGATCCCCCAGCGGGGTACGCGGCGTCTACGGCCTGGATCAGGCCGGTGCCGGGCAGCCCCGGGTCCTCGTCCGCGTGGCCGGTTCCCGATCCCAGCAACCATCCCATCGCGACCAGGCCACCGAACACGAGGACCCGCAGCAGCGCGCGCATTGCCCAGCAGGGCGCGAACCTCGCGCTCGCTGCCTCGGCGATGGCGGCCACGGCTCCCCCCAACCTTCCGCCCGTCCGGCTTCGCCCGGACTCTGACGAACCAATACTACACACTGTGACCAGTTTGCGTAAATCGCTACCTTGGGCTGTTCTGGGGGCTGTCCTCAGGTCGGTCCGGGGGCGGTCACAGCCCGGCTGAGGCCAGCCGGGCGATCGCCTCGTCGAGGACCTCCTCGCGCTTGCAGAACGCGAAGCGCACCAGCGTCCGCCACGGCGCCGGGTCATCGGCGAAGACGGCTACCGGCACCGCCACCACACCGGCCCGGTCCGGTAGCTCGCGGCAGAACCGCAGGCCATCGGAGTACCCGAGTGGCCCGACGTCCGCGCAGATGAAGTACGTACCCATGGATCGGCGCACGCCGAAGCCCGCGGTGCGCAGGCCGGTGGCCAGCCGGTCCCGCTTACCCCCCAGCGCCTCGCGATGCTCTTCGATCCACTCCCGCTCGTCGCGTAACGCGTGCGCCACCGCCGGCTGGAACGGGCCCCCGCCCACGAAGGTGAGGACCTGCTTCGCCGCCCGCACCGCCGCCACCAGCGGGGCCGGCCCGCACACCCATCCGATCTTCCACCCGGTGACGCTGAAGGTCTTGCCCGCGCTGGAGACAGACAGGGTGCGCCGCGCCATCCCCGGAAACGTGGCGATCGGCAGGTGCGCCGCGGCGTCGAACACCAGATGCTCGTACACCTCGTCGGTGATCACCAGCAGATCGTGTTTCACCGCCAGCGCCGCGATCCCCGCCAGTTCCGAGTGGCGCAACACCGAGCCCGTCGGGTTGTGCGGGCTGTTGAGCAGCAGTACCCGGGTAGCTGGCGTGATCGCGGCGGCCAGCGTATCGAGGTCCAGCACGAACCCGTCTGCCTCGGGGACCAGTGGCACGCACCGCCGCCGTGCGCCGGCCAGTGCGACCGCAGCGGCGTAGGAGTCGTAGTAGGGCTCGACGAGCAGCACCTCGTCGCCCCGCTGAACCAGGGCGAGCAGCGCGGCGCTGATCGCCTCGGTGGCCCCGACGGTGATCAGTACCTCGCTGTCCGGATCGTGTGCCAGACCGTAGCGGGCGGCCCGGTGCCCGGCCACCGCGTGGCGTAATTCCGGAATCCCCGCCCCGGGCGGATATTGGTTCTGGCCAGCGGCGATGGCACTGCGGGCCACCTCAAGCATGCCGGGTGGGCCGTCGGTGTCCGGGAAGCCCTGGCCGAGGTTGACCGCGCCGGTGCGCGCCGCCAGCTCGGTCATCTCCGCGAAGATCGTCGAGGTGAACGGCCGCAGCCGGGGGACCAGCTGGTGGGGGCGCACGACGTCATCCTGCTGCACTCCCGCTGCTGCCCTGGTCCCGGCCGGGGCACAATCGGCGACATGGAGCTCACCAGGAACGATCTGGACAAGCAGCGGGGACTGCGCCGGATGAAAGCCGTCGCGCTGGCCTTCCTGCTCGGCGCCGCGGTGATCTACCTGGTGACGCTGCTGAGCGCGAACCCTGATGGCACCACGGCGGTCTGGGTGGGGTACGTGCAGGCGATGGCCGAGGCCAGCATGGTCGGCGCGCTGGCCGACTGGTTCGCGGTGACCGCGCTGTTCCGCCGCCCCCTGGGGCTGCCCATCCCGCACACGGCGATCATCCAGCGCAAGAAGGACGCCCTGGGGGAGAGCCTGCGCGACTTCGTGGGCGCCCACTTCCTCGCTGAGGAGGTGGTGATCGACAAGCTGCGCCGGGTGGGAGTCAGCGTCCGGCTCGGTCACTGGCTGGCGCAGCCGGCCAACGCCGAGCGTGTCACCGCCGAGGCGGCCACCGTGATGCGTGGCGTGGTGGCCGTGCTGCGTGATGAGGATATCCAGGCCGTGCTGGAGAACGCCCTGGTCAAGCGCCTTCTCGAGCAGCCCTGGGGGCCGCCGCTGGGCCGGTTGCTGGGTCAGCTGCTCACCGACGGGGCCCACCACAAGCTCGTCGATCTGCTCACCGAACGGGCCTACCACTGGGTGCGCGCCAACCACGGAGCGGTGGGCCGGGTGGTCAGCCAGCGGCTTCCGGGCTGGTCGCCCAGATTCGTCGACGGCCTGGTGGCGGACCGGCTGTACTGGGAGGTGCTGCTGTTCGCCTGGGGAGTGCACACCGAACGCGATCACCCCATGCGCAAGGCGCTGGACACTTTCCTGATCGAGTTCGCGCAGGACCTGCGCACGAACCCGACGATCATCGAGCGCGCCGAGGCGGTCAAGGGGCAGGTGCTGGCGCACCCCGAGGTGCAGATCGTGCTCGGGTCGGCCTGGGGCAACGCGAAGAAGATGATCCTCGCCGCCGCCGAGGACCCGTCATCGGAGTTGCGCCGCCGGATGCGGGACGCCCTGGCCGCTTTCGGTGAGCGGCTTACCCGGGACGCGGAGCTGCGGTCGAAGGTGGACAACTGGCTTCAGGACATCGCCGGTTACGTGGTCTCCAACTACCGGGGCGAGATCACCACGCTGATCACCGACACGGTGGGGCGCTGGGACGCCGAGGAGACCGCCCGCAAGGTCGAGCTGCAAGTCGGCCGCGATCTCCAGTTCATCCGCATTAACGGCACGGTCGTCGGCGCCCTAGCCGGCCTCACCATCCACGCCCTCACCCAGCTCCTGCTGTAACGACCCCGCCGCCGCGACCCCGATATGTCCCCATATGAGGCTAGCGGGGCCTTCTGAGACCCCGATAAGTCTCCATGTCAGGCGGCGGGGCGGCGTCTGGCTATCCTGGGGGGGTGTTGCTGGAGATGCTGGACTACACGAGACTGGACGACACGGTTCTCCGGATCCTGTACTGGGCTGCGGTCCCGGTGGGGTTGTTCGCGTTCTTTCACGCCGCGTTCCAGCGGTCTGACGCCTATACCGCCGCCGATAAGCTGACCAAGCCAGCCTGGCTCGGCATCACCGGCGGGGCGTGTACCGTGCTGCTGCTCGACGCCCTGTCCACGATCAACGCGGTCGACCTCGGCTCGTCCCTGCTCTTCTTCTTCTACCTGATCGGCCTGGTGGCGGTGCTGGTCTACATCGTGGACGTCAAACCCGCCGTGACCGAGGTGCAGCGCGGGCCACGCTGGTGAGTCTGCGGGGAGAGTGGTAATTCCGCTTAATTCATGCGTGACTATGCATGTATGGTGGCCGCATGGGTGATCATGGGCACGGGCATGGTACCGCGCCATCAGACCGTCGGCGGCTGGGCTGGGCGCTGGCGATCATCTCTGCGGTGCTGCTGACCGAGATCGCCGGTGCCGCACTGACCGGATCGCTGGCTTTGCTGGCCGACGCCGGTCATCTCGCCACTGACGTGCTGGGCCTGGCGGTCGCGCTCGTCGCTGCGGTGCTCGCGCAGCGCCCGCGGAGCTTATACCGGACCTACGGCCTGGGCCGGGCGGAGATCCTCGCCGCCGCGTTCAACGCCCTGGTGCTCCTGGTCGTTGGCGGGATGGTGGCGGTGGAGGCGATTACCCGCCTGGCCGCGCCGCCACCGGTCGCCGGGGTCCCCCTGCTGGTGATCGGAGCACTTGGCCTGATCGCCAACCTGATCGCGCTGGCGGTTCTCACCGGTGGCGGGGCACACGCGAAGGAAGCCGCGCCGCGCGGCCTCAACCTGCGCGGCGCCATACTGGAAGTACTGGGTGATGTCCTGGGCTCGGTCGCTGTGCTCGCCGCAGCGCTGATCATCCTCGCCACCGGCTGGCGCCAAGCCGACTCCGCCGCATCCCTGGCGATCGCCGCGCTGATCCTGCCGCGGGCGCTGTCCCTGCTCCGCGAGGCGGCGCACGTGCTGCTGGAAGGCGTCCCCCGGGGCGTGGACACCGCCGAGGTGGACCGCGTGCTGCGCGCCGTTCCGGGAGTGCGCGACGTGCACGACCTGCACCTGTGGACGATCACCTCAGGTCGGCACGCCGTCTCGGCGCACCTGGTGGTGGAACAGACCCGCTCACTGCGCTGCGGGGAGGCCTCAGTGCTCGACGCCGCCGCGCACGCGCTGCGGGTCCACTTCGGTCTCACCCACAGCACCCTGCAAGTCGAGCACGACGACCACGCCAACCACGAGCACACCTGCTAATCCGCGTGGCCCCGGCGTGCCGCGCCCCGGTGCACGGTGCGCCGCGGATGGGGGCTCAGGGGTGTACCGGGTTCTCCATCCACGCCAGGGTGAACCGGTACTCCTTCTCCATCAGCGCGGCGACATTGCTCGTCACGATTTTCTCGACCTTGGCGCCAACCAGCGGCACCTGAACCTCGGCGGTGAGCTCGGCGTCGATCACACAGCCGGCGGGGTCGGGCGCGAAGCGCATCACCCCAGTGATCTCCCCGGGTGCCCCGTCGACCACGGCGTGTACGCGGCCACCAGCCCCGTTCCAGGTCTCGGTACGGCGGATCGTCAGCCCGCTGGGCAGCATCGCGCGCAGGAACGACGGCATCGAATCCTCGGGAATCGCCTGCGTGAGCACCAGCGTGACACCGCCGGTGCTCTGTTCCCAGGACACCAGTTCGGCCCGGGGCCCGCCCACCGCCGCAAGCTTGGCCCGCACATAGCGCTGGTCGGTGAGCACCTCCCGGACGCGTTCCGCCGAGAAGGGGTAGGGGTGCCGCAACGCCAATCGGCTCGCCATGAACCCGAAGGCTACCGTGAGCGCTCGTGATGACTCCCGCGCCGGCTAGCCCGGCACGCGACGCCGTCGTGCTCGCGCCGTTCACCACCCTGCGGCTGGGTGGCCCGGCCCGCCGGTTCGTGATCGCGCCGAGCGCCGCGGCCTGCGTCGAGGCGGTCCGCGCCGCCGACGCCATCAGTGAGCCCTTACTGCTGCTAGCTGGTGGCTCCAACGTCGTCATCGGCGACGGCGGGTTTGATGGCACCGTGGTCCGGATGACCAGCAGCGGGATGCGCATCGACTCTGAGAGCGTGCTGCATGTGGCCGCAGGCGAAGACTGGGACACTGTGGTCGAGCGCACCGTGGCGGCGGGCTACGGCGGGCTCGAATGCCTCTCCGGTATCCCGGGATCGGCAGGCGCTACCCCGGTGCAGAACGTCGGCGCCTATGGCGTGGAACTCGCCGACCTGCTGCGCGATGTGGATCTTTACGATCGCCGGCGGGGTGAGATACGGACGCTGAGCGCTCCGGAACTACGGCTGGGTTACCGGACCAGCGCGCTCCGGGGCACTGACGCGGCGGTGGTACTCCAGATCCGGCTTCAGCTCACCCCCGACGGGCTCTCCGCGCCCATCCGGTACCCCGAACTGGCCCGGGCGCTGAGCGTCGAGACCGGTACCCGTGTGCCCGCGGCAGCGGCCCGGGCCGCGGTACTCAC
>DASTBN010000856.1:0-4068 GCA_035712045.1 Pseudonocardiaceae bacterium | reverse complement strand
CATCGAGCAAGTCATCGCCCACCTCAAGACCTGGCGAATCCTGGACACCGACTACCGGCGGCCGATCGGCACCTTCCCCGAAACGATCTCAGCCGTTATCGCGCTCCACTTCTGGCGCTCCGCGTGAATAAGCCTCATTGCCTATGACAAAGGAACCAGACACCGTCGACGCCGACACAGCCGCGAAGTTCGTGCGGGAGACCTGAGCTACCGCGCTGGATGGGGCCTGGCTGGCAGTGCGGGCAGTAATAGGTCTGCCTGGCGTACACGTCCTCTCCTTGCACCGCCCGGATCACTCGCTGCCCACAGCGGCGGCACGGCGGCCGGCCACCAGAACGCGATGAGACGGGGTAGGTCAGGAAGACTGGTGGCGGGCAATCCACTCCCGGAGCTCGGCAGCCTGCTCGTACTCACCCAGCGCGGCCAGGCGGTTGGCGAGGTTGTGGGCCGAGTGCAGGGTGTCGGGATGGTCCTCACCGAGCACACGACGGCGGCGGATCAGAGTGTCCTCATCCAGAACCCGAGCCCGCTCGTGCTCACCCAACTCAGCCAGCACGATAGTGAGGTTGTTGGCCCAGTACAGGGTGTCGGGATGATCCTCGCCGAGCACGCGGCGGGAGCGGGTCAGGGTGTCCTCGAGCAGGGCCCGGGCCTGCTCGCGCTCACCCAACGCGACCAGAACGCGGGCGAGGTTGCCAGCCGAGATCAGGGTCGCGGGGTGATCCTCGCCAAGCACGCGGCGACGACGGGCCAGGGTGTCCTCGTCCAGGACCCGGGCCCGCTCGTGCTCACCCACCGCACTCAGACGAAAGGCGAGGTTGCTGGCCGAGCCCAGGATGCCGGGATGCTCCTCGCCGAGCACGCGGCGGGAGCGGGTCAGGTTGTCCTCGCCCAGGATCCGGGCCTGCTCGTGCTCACCCAACGCGGCCAGAGCGTTGGCAAGGCTCATAGTCGAGCGCAGGGTGTCGGGATGGTCCTCGCCGAGCACGCGGCGACGACGGGTCAGGGTGTCCTCGTCCAGGACCCGGGCCCGCTCGTATTCGCCCACCATGGTCAGCGCGATGGCAAGATCCGCCGAGGTATCGAGCATGTCGGGATCGTCAGCGTCGAGGCGGTCGCGGTTGAGCTGGTAGGCCCGTTCAAACATAGGTCGCGCAGCCCGTGGTTCACCGCGGGCCTGGAGATACCT
Source organism: Pseudonocardiaceae bacterium (assembly GCA_035712045.1). Lineage (GTDB taxonomy): Bacteria > Actinomycetota > Actinomycetes > Mycobacteriales > Pseudonocardiaceae. Next base: position 2,879 of record DASTBN010000856.1, on the reverse strand, counting down.
TCCGGCTACGCTCAGTAGCCACGACACCTCAGCCACAACGTCACTCAGGACTCGGGTGGGGTCGGTAGCGGCTAGGACGTGCGGCAGCAGAGCGCGCCAGGTTGGCCAGACCGGCGGCTTGTCCCATGGGTCACCGGGAACTGCGGCCACCAGTAGGTGGACGATCATCGTGGCCCAGCTGCTGTGATGCGCGTCGTGGCGGTCCGCGGTTCGGGCGCGCAGCAGGGCGGCGGGCACCCGGTGCAGCGTGATGCTGCCCGGTGCCACGCGGGCCATACCGCGTCGGCGCAGCATCGCCGTCTGCTCCGCCAGCCTCAGCGGGTCCGCCGCCGTCTGGGCCAGTGGCTCGGGGAGCAGGGTGGTGTGCTCGGTGACCAGGGTGAGCGGCACGGGCTCCGGCCCGAGCCAGGCGATCAGGGTGAGCAGCTGCAGGGCTGCGGGATTGTCGGCCGCTAGCCGGTCAAATGCGACCGCCCAGGACGCCGCCACCGACACCGACGAGCCCCCGGCCCGGCCGTGAGCCAGCACGTCCTCAGTGCGTTCGGCCAGCAAGGTGAGATAGGACTCCACACCCATCCCGGTGTCGGCCAGCAGGGCCGCGGCCTGATCCACTGCCAGGGGCAGGTCCCCCAGCGCGGCAGCCACCCGCTCAGCCTCGGCCTCACTCAGCTCAGGCGGCCGGGACCGCAGCAGCTCGATCGACTCGTCGCGGGTGAACTCCGCCACGCCCAACCCAGCACCGACACCGCGCCAGTCCGAGTTCCGCGAGGTGATCACCACATGGCCCGGTCCGCCGGGAAGGAACCGGCCCAGCGCCGGTGGATCCTCAGCGTTGTCGAATACCAGCAACCACCGTGCCCGCTCCCGCAACGCCCCCAACAACCGGGCTAGCGCCACCTCAGCGCCCTCCGCTGGCGCGGCCAAGCCCAGCGCCCGGGCCAGCTCCGCCAAGCGGTCCGGGACCAGCGCTGGATCCTGCGCGGGCACCCACCACGCCACGTCATAGTCGTCCCCGTACCGGTGGGCGTACTCCATCGCCAGCGTGGTCTTGCCCACCCCGCCCATCCCATGCACTGCCTGCACGACCGCGCGGCCCCCGGAGCACAACGCCGTCCGCAGCCCCGACAACAACTCCTCACGACCAGTGAACTCCACCGGCCGCGCCGGAATACCCCACACCCGGCCCACCGGCACCCCCGGCGTGCGTGCCCGCGGCAGCTCGGTCAGGGCGTGCAGCACCACCGTTTCCAATTCATCCGCGGTGGTGAACTTCGCCGTCAGCACCCCGCTCCCGGCCAACTGAGTCCGGAACGCCTCCTGTCGATCCCCGTACTTCCGGTCCACGAACAGCTCCCACGGCCCGTGCGCGCCCTTCCCGAGCAGGAACACCAGCCTGGGCAACCCCGCCGCACCCGCTGCCTCGAACTCCAGCTCGGTGTAGGAGAGCTCCGGCCGATCCCGCACCGGCGATCCGTACCGGAAACCCGCGACCAGCACATACACATCCGCGCCCGCCACCTCCTCCCAGCACACCTGAGCCGCCTTCTCATCCCGCGCGGCGAAATACGCCATATCCGTGACCGCGTCCCGGGCCCGCGCCACCGCCGACTCCGCCGCCACGAACGATCGCTCCTTCGGCCAACGCCGCAACTCAGACGTGTGAGACAAAAACACCCGCCGCGGCACCAGCCGACCCTCTGACATAACCCCAGATCATCCCAGCACCACCACGATGGAAACCTGACTACCGCGACGGATGCGGCCCCGGCTGGCAACGAGGGCAGTAGTAGGTGTGCCTGGCATAGACACCGTCACCTTGCGCCGCCCGGATCACCCGCGATCCGCAGCGGCGGCACGGTTTCCCCGCCCGCTCGTACACCCAGTGCTGCGCGCCGCGAGCCAGCTCTCCCGTGGTGGATCGCTCCGGGCGCTCGGCGTTGACGGTGAGCAGCCGCCGGGCCAGAGCCACCACCGCCTCGGGATCGACGTCACGAACCTTGGCCCACGGTGAGATGCCCAGCAGGAAGCACATCTCTGTCTTATATACATTCCCAAGACCTGCCATGATTCGCTGTTCGAGTAGGGCGAGGCCCAGCTCGAGGTCGGGATGGGCACGAAGTCGTTGCGCCGCGGCAGCGGCGGTGTCGTCGGTCCAGTGCGGGCTGAGCAGGTCGGGGCCCAGGTGCCCCACCAGGCGCTGCTCGTCGCCGGTGGGCACCAGCGCCATGTCGTGCAGGCAGAAACCCACAGCTACCCGCTCCGATGTACCTAAGATGGCGCGGGCCTGGTGGTGTGGCCGCCGCCAGCGCGCCCCGGGCCGGTACAGGTGCCAGGAGCCGTCCATCCGGAAATGGGTGTGCAGGCTCCGCCCATCATCGAAGCGGGTGAACAGGTGCTTGCCGACACTGCGCGCCCCCAGCACCGTCAGCCCGGAGAGATCATGCTCAGCGAGCCGCGGATGACGCAGCTCCCCCTGAACGAGCCGCTTCCCCCCAAGCGCCGCCGCCATACGCTTCGCCGCCAGGTACACGGTGTCACCTTCCGGCACAGCTACCTCAGCAGCCGTTTCCCGGTATCGGGCAGGTCACCGGCGAGGCGGGCGGGGTCACGAACCGCAGCCTAGGGTCTCCAGCACGGCGAAACCACCCACCCGGTAACTCCACTCACCTCCAGCGACTGGAGCGCGCATTCAGCGGGATGAATGCTGATCGGGGGTAAGGAGGGTGCGGTGGGTTTGGTGGAGCAGAAGGGTGAGGCTGGTGATGCCGATGAGGAGGTAGCCGTACCACGTGGTGGCGGCATCGTCCCAGAGGGTGTGGAGGACCACGGCGAGGAGAAAAGCCCCGGTTGCTGCGGCGAACCCGCGCGGCCGCCATCGC
>DASTBN010000855.1:0-7506 GCA_035712045.1 Pseudonocardiaceae bacterium | reverse complement strand
CCGCTGATCGCGTTCAGCGTGATCGGTGCGGTCGTGCTGCTCGGGCTGTTCGCCGCCGCCGCATACCGGCCGGTCTTCGCGACGTATGCCTACCTCGCCACCCTGCCGATCGTCGCCGGTATTGACCGGGGGCAGCTGATCCCGCTGGTGCGCCCCAACGAAGCGCTGCTGGTGGTGCTGCTTCTTGGTGCGATCGCTGGTGGCTATCTGCGGTGGACCCGGGGCGAACGGCTGTCCTGGCAGCTGCATCAGCTCGATATCCCGCTGGGTGTCTTCGTGCTGGCCTCGACAGCATGGCCGCTGCTGTCCATGGTGATACGGGGGCACGTCCCCGCCACGACGGATCTCGCGGCGGTGCTGCCTGTGTGCAAGCTGGTGGCCATCTACCTGCTGGTCCGCTTCAGCGTCACCACCGAGGCCCAGATGACGCGGTGCATCCGGCTGATCATCTGGCCGGGCGCGCTGGTCGCGGTGATCGCGATCTTGCAGACCCTGCATGTCGGGCCGGTGGTCGCGATGCTGCAGGCGGTGTGGACCCCGGACCGCGACGTGGCCGCCCTCGCCGAGCGGGGCACCACGACACTGGGCTCCCCGATCGCCACTGGCGATTACATCATCATCTGCCTGACTTTGATCATCTGCTGCGGCATCCGGGGGCTGCTGGATCGCCGGGAGCGGCTGGGGCTGGGACTCGTGCTCGGCGCCGGTGTGCTCGCCACCGGCCAGTTCTCCACCTGGATCTCCGCGATCGTGGCGGCGGTGCTTATCCTGTGGCGCTTTAGCACGGTGCGCCACAACTCAAAGCGGTTCCTCTGGCTGGTTCCGGTCGCGCTCGCGATCGGGGCACCAGCCTTGATCGGCCGGTTGCAAGGCTTCGGCGAGTTCGGCGTGCCGCGCAGCTGGATCGGCCGGTGGAACAACCTGTCGACCTTCTACCTGCCGAGATTCGGTTTCATCAACGTTCTGCTGGGCGTGTCGCCTGATTCGGTGCTGCCAGCGCCGGAGAGATGGCGCGATGTCATCTATCTGGAAAGCGGTTATCTGTATTTGCTCTGGGTGGGTGGCATCGTGTTACTCGCCGCCTTCATCTGGCTCTCAATCGCGGTACTGCGGCGCGTGGGCGAGCTCATGACGGGCCCGGATTACGCGCACAGCACGCTCGGGGCGGCCGCGTCCGCGCTGTGGGTGTGCTGGTGGTTCGTACTCATTCTCACCATTCTCGATCCGCACCTCACCTATCGAGGCAGCGGGGACCTGCTGTTCGTACTGATGGGATTTACCACGGGGAGGCTCAGTGTCCAGCAGCGTTGAACAGGCACGTTTGCCTGCTCGATGGGAGCCGGTGGCCCGCCGGACCGTCGACCTGGCGGTAGTGGCGATCGCATTGCTGGTGCTCGCGATTCCGATGATGCTGATCGCGATGCTTATCAGATGGGACTGGGGGAGCCCAGGCCCGGCATTCCACCGCCAGCAGCGGATCGGCCGGGGCGGCCGGGCGTTCACCATGTACAAGTTCCGCACCATGCGGGTGGGTGGCTCCGACGCGGCGCACCGCGAGCTCATCGCGCGGGAACTGCGCGGCGAGGACACCTCGGTCAACGGGAGCTGGAAGATCGACCAGGACCCGCGGGTGACCCGGATCGGCGCGTTCCTCCGGAAGACCAGCCTGGATGAGCTGCCGCAGCTGCTCAACGTGCTGCTGGGGCAGATGTCCCTGGTGGGGCCCCGGCCCTGCTTGGACTGGGAAGCCGAGATGTTCCCAGCTCGCTTCGCCGAGCGCTTTGACGTCCCGCCGGGCCTGACTGGACTGTGGCAGGTCAGCGGGCGCAGCACGATGGGCACCCTGGAGATGCTCGAACTCGACATCGCCTATGTGCGGAGCTGGGGTTTCTGGAGCGATCTCGGGATCCTGCTGCGCACCGTCCCGGCATTGCTACGGGGGCACGGTGCCCGCTAACTAAAGAATTCGTCTGCTAGGCAGCTTGGGGGGCAGCCTTGACAGCAGTTATCGCGACACGATTGTCGATTTCCCGGCTATCGCGCCGGGCCCGGACCGCTCTGCTCACCGCGCACGTCGCGCTATCAGTGGGATGGTTCGGCCTGGATGGTGCCTTGGTCGCGCTGGAGGTGACCGGCCTCGGCGCCGACCCCGGTGAGCGGGCCGGTATCGCTGCGGCGATGTCGGCGATCGCGGTCTGGGTGCTGATACCCGTGGTGTTCACCGCGCTGGTCAGCGGCTTAGTGCTGTCGCTGTCCACCCCATGGGGCCTGGTGCGGCACTGGTGGGTGCTGATCAAGTGCGGCATCGCGGCCGCGCTGACCGCTGCGGGGCTGAGTTTGATGATCCCCCGGCTGCATCAGATCATCGCGGGGGAGGCCGAGCCGGTCGAGATGACAATGCTGATCGGGAGATCGATCGCGCTCGCCCTGCTGCTGGCGGCGACGGCGCTCTCGGTGATCAAGCCCTGGGGCAAGACACCGCGTGGGCGCTCGGTGGGAGCGACCCGGCAAGCGGTGCGGAAAGTGGTTAGCAGAAGTAGCGGTACAGCAGTGCGCCCGCCCTCTGTGTCACCTCATCGGGAACCGAGTCATCGGTGAGCAGCTCAGTGAGCTTGCCGAGCATCGCCCCGGCCTCAGCACTGCGGCGGGCCTGCGCTCCGCCCGCGCGCAGGGTCACGATCCGCCGCTGTTCGCTCGCCCACTTGCGTTTGTATGCGATCAACCCCGGCTGATCGAGGTCCGACAGGCCCCAATCGAGCAGCCGGGCTCCCCGCTGGAGGGCCCACTGAATCCCAGACCAGAAGATCGCGTCGTTCGGCCGCAGCGCCAGATGCTCGCGCAGCGATGCCCCGAACTTGTAATACACCGTGTCCCCCCAGGCGAGGAACATGGCTCCGGCGATCAACGTCTCACCCTTGCGCGCGAGCATCGTGATGATCGCCTCGTCCGGTGCGAAGGCTTCCCAGATGCGCTCGAACAGCTCGGGCGGCTGGGCCAGCAGCCGATACTTACGCTTACGCAGCGAGACATGCAGCCCATGAAACTGCCGCACGGCGTCGGCGTCGGCCCGTGCCTCAACCCGGACCCCTTCCCGTTCGGAGATCCCAATGTTGCGGCGGGCATGCTGAGACAGCCGCCGCCGGATCTCCTCCATCCCGCCATCCAGCGGTGTCCCGTGCCACGCCGCCGCCCCGACCTCGCTGAAGCGGGAATCGTTCACCGCTACCGAGCTGTCGAAGCACCGCAGCGTCAGCGGGGCGGCATCAGTGATCGCCCCATCGACGAGCGCCTTCCAGTCGCCCGGATCATCGGTCAGCGGCTCCGCCCGATCGCAGAAGGGCAGGCTGGAGAGCCGGTCACCGCGAATATCGCTCACTGGCACCCACGCCAGCCCGCCCCGTGGCCTCCCGTCCCAGTCCAGCCGGATGTGCGCGGCCGGTGTGAACCCATAGGTCGCGCACACCGCGTCAATCCACGCAGGCGAGGTGAACACACTGCCCAGCGCCCCCAGCGTGAGCTGCCTCCAGCGTGGATCCCGGCGCGGATCGACGACAATGCTCTCCGGCTGGGGCTCCGGTCGCGGCTCAGTCACGCCCGCGACCGTACCGCCTCCCGCCGCGTGTCGCGCTCTCCTGCCCGCTGTGTCGCGCCCTGGTGCCCGCAGCGGCATCTGGCGACGCGGCGGTGTTGGGGTAAGGTGCCCATGACTGAGCGAGAGCATGCCGTCGCAGTGAGTGTTCAAGGCTGGAACAGGGGTGTCGCGCCATGACCACGCTATTCGTCGCCACGACAGGCGGGCACCTCACGCAGCTCGACAGCCTGGCGAGCCGGATCCCGCCCAATGGAGGCGCGGTCTGGGTGACTCATGCGAACGAGCAGAGCCGGTCGATGCTGGCTGATCGTGACGTGGAGTTCGTGCCCTACGTCGGGGTGCGCAATGTGCCTGATGTGCTTAGGTGCATTCCCAGCGCGCGCCGGCTGATGCGGCGGCGCAACGTGACCAGGGCGATCTCGACGGGGTCGGGGATCGCCCTGGGCTACTTGCCTTATCTAGCCGCCCGCGGCGTCGAATGCCACTACATCGAGAGCGCGACGCGGGTGAGCGGGCCATCGGTGACCGGGCGGGTCCTGCGGTGGATCCCCGGAGTCCGTACATACACCCAGTACCAGAGCTGGGCCGATCAGCAGTGGGGCTACGCCGGCAGCGTTTTCGACGGCTACGAGCCCGCCGCCGTGACGCGGGAGCCCGGTCCGGTGATCCGGGTGGTGGTCACTGTGGGCGCGGCCACGGAGTACCCGTTCCGCCGTTTGTTCGACCACCTCGTGCCATTACTGGCCCCCGGGGGTGAGCTGGAACAAGCCGCCGGAGGGCCGGTGGAGGTGCTCTGGCAGACCGGCGACACTCCGGTGGATGATCTGCCGATCGAGGCCACGCCCGCGCTGCCGGCCGCCGAACTGGGCACCGCGCTCGCCAAGGCGGACATCGTGATCAGCCATGCTGGCACCGGGTCGGCGCTGGCGGCGCTCAACGCCGGGCGCTACCCGATTCTGGCTGTCCGGGACCCTGCCCGGGGCGAGCAAGTCGATGACCATCAGCGCCAGCTGGCCACCGAGCTCGCTAGGCGTGAGCTCGCCATGCACCGCGACGCCCAATCCATCACTGTTGATGACATGGTCAAGACCCTGGGCATCTCGGTGCGCCGCACGGCGTCCCCTCCGCCGCTCGCGCTGCATCACTAGCCTCGGGCGATCATCCAGTCCAGGGTGTATTTCAGCCCGTCGGTGAGCGGCGCTGGAGGCGGCAGTCGCAGTTCGCTCTGGGCCCGGTGAACGTCCAGGCAGCTGCGGGTCAGCTCGCCGGGCCGGGCCGGTCTGAACTCCGGCTCGAAGGCCGACGGCGAAATGCCAGCGACAGCCGCCACCGCATCCGCGAGCTGGAGCACGCTGACCTCCGTGCCAGTGCCGATGTTGTACACGTCGTGCGGGAGGGCGCGGGCCGCAGCCGCGGCGAGGTTAGCCGCCACGACGTCGCCGACGAATACGTAATCGCGGGTCTGCGTGCCGTCGCCGTACACGATTGGCCGTCGTCCAGACAGCGCCCTGTCGCAAAAGAGAGCGATCACACCCGCGTCACCATCTGGGTCCTGGCGCGGACCGTACACATTACCGTAACGCAGTGTGACGACGTCCAGTCCATGGGTCCGCCGGAACCAGGCCGCGTACTGTTCGGCGGCTCGCTTGCTCAGCCCATACGCCGACTCCGGCTCCGCTGGCTCGTCCTCGGAAGTGGGCACCACCGCGGCCTCGCCGTAGATGGCACCACCGGTCGAGGTGTTCACCACCCGGCTGGCGCCCGACGCGTGTGCCGCGGCGAAAACGCTGACCGAGCCCAGCACGTTGACGTCGGCGTCCCGGGCGGGGTCGTCCATCGACGACCGCACGTCAACCTGCGCCGCCAGGTGGAAAACCAGTTCTGGCCGGAAAGAGCGGAAGAGCGACTCGATGGCACCGCCGTCGCGGACGTCCATTTCCACGAGGCGGGTGCCGCTCTTCATCGATCGCTCCAGGTTCGACCACTGCCCGCGGCTGAGATCGTCGATCACCAGCACTTCGGCCCCGGCATCGACTATGCCGTCGACGACGTGGGACCCGATGAAACCCGCTCCGCCGGTGACTATCGTTCGCATGGCCGCGAGGCTAGCCGTACAAGCCATCTCGCCAGTAGGCGTCCGCGACCCGTACCGTCGCCGCATGCGACCCCAGGCTCCCCCGGCGTCGGAGGGCGACGACCAGGATGAACTCGTGGCGGCGGCGGCCCGCGACAACACCCACTATGACTACTACCAGGTGCTGCTTCGTAACAGGCAGGCGAGCCGCTCGGTGCGCGGGTTCTGGGCGCTGCTGCGTGACGCGGTCGCGACGGTGTGGTCGGCCGCCCGGTGGCCATTCGCCTCAGCGCTGTCGCTGACCTGCCTCAACGCGTTGATCGCGGTGGCGCAGGTCCTGGTCAGCAAGCGAGTGCTGGAGGAATTGCTGGCCGGCACCAGCGTGGTGCGGCACAGCACTCTGCTGGTGCCGGTGCTGATCCTGGCCGGCTTGAGCGCGGCCTCGTTCGCCCTCACTGCGGCGGCCAGCCAGGTGCAGAGGCTGCTCGGCGAGCTGGTGATGCGTGACACCCAGCGCAAGATGCTCGACGTGACGACGGCTGTGCCACTGGACGCCTACGAAACCCCATGGTTCTTCAACTACGTGATTCGCGTGGAGACCAATGCGCTGACCAAGCCGCTGGACCTGGTCCAGGCCGTCATTACCGTGATCGCCGGTCTCGTGGCCGCGGTCGGCCTCGGCATCGTCCTGCTGGCGATTGAGCCCCTCGTCCTGCCGTTTCTGGTGGCGAGCGCGGTGCCCAGCTATCTCATCAACCGGCGGGGGAACCGTCACGAGTTCGACTTCGCGGTCGAACAGTCGGGGACGCTGCGGGAGCGAACGTATCTGGCCAGTGTCCTCAAGACCCGGGATACCGCGAAAGAGGTCCGTGCGTTCGAACTCGCCGGGTTGCTGCGCGGGCGCTGGGAGCAGCGTTACCGTGACTACCTCGCCGCCGTGCGGCGCCTGGTCAGCCGCCGGCTGCGCCTGTCACTGGGCGGCGCCCTCGCCTCCGGGGTGCTTCTCGTGGCGACGATGCTGTTCCTGCTGTGGCGCGTCGAGACCGGACACGTCGCCCTGGCGGCGGCTGGAGCCGCGCTGGTCGCCATGCGCATGCTCGCGGGCCGCCTGCAGGGGGCCGCCGCCGGTGCGAACACCTTGTACGAGTCACGGTTGTTCCTCGCGGACTTGAATGACTTCCTCCGTCTCGGCGCGGCTTTATCGGGGAGCCCCCCGGGAAACCGCCCTGGGAGCCAGCGGCTGGCCACGCGGGCTAGCGCGCCACGCGGGGACTTCGACCGGCTCGTTGTCGATCACGTGAGTTACACCTATCCCGGCAGCGACCGCAAAGCCCTGGATGACATCTCGTTCTCGATCGAGCGGGGTGAGGTCGTCGCGCTGGTCGGTGAGAACGGGTCGGGGAAGACCACGCTGGCGAAGCTGCTCGCCGGCCTTCACCAGCCGGGTGCGGGAACGCTGAGCTGGGACGGCCACCCGCTCGCCGAGATGGATCCCCAGCAGCTGCGCCGAAGAGTCGCGGTGATCTTCCAGGACTTCGCCCGCTACGAGCTGAGCGCGCTGGAGAACATCGCCGTTGGCCGGGCCCATGACAGCGTCGATCCCGCCGCCGTCCGGGCGGCCGCCAGGCACGCCGGCGCCGCCTCGTTCCTCGAGGCCCTGCCGGAGGGCTACGACACGATGCTCAGCAAGGCGTTAGCGGGTGGCGTGGACCTCTCTCTCGGCCAGTGGCAACGCGTCGCGCTCGCCCGCGCCATCTACCGCGACGCCGGTTTCGTCGTGCTCGACGAACCGACCTCCGCCCTGGACCAGCGCGCTGAGCACGATTTGTTCGCCCGGATG
>DASTBN010000854.1:0-6120 GCA_035712045.1 Pseudonocardiaceae bacterium | reverse complement strand
CGCCGGTCGAACGCCTGCTGGGAGAGCTGATAGCTGGTGTAGGCCTCGCACAGCTCCCGTGCGCCCTCCGCGATCGTCCACCGCGGTGTGAAGCCGGGCAGCGCGCGGCGTGCGGCGGAGAAATCGACCCGGTAGGAGCGCGGGTCGGACCCGGTCTCACCGGTGATCAAGAGGGTCGAGCCCGGCACGGCGGCCACCACCGTGTCGGCGATCTGCGCGACGGTGAGGTTGTTCGCCTCGGATCCGATGTTGAACGCTTTGCCGTGAATGGCCTCGCGCGGGGCGGCCAGCACGGCGGCGAACGCCGCGGCGATGTCGGCGGCGTGCACCAGCGGCCGCCACGGGGTGCCGTCGGAGAGCACCTTGACCACTCCGGTGAGTACCGCGTGCCCTACCAGGTTGTTCAGGACGATGTCGGCCCGCAGCCTCGGGGAGAACCCGAACGCGGTGGCGTTGCGCAGCGACACCGGGCAGAAGTCGCCGTCGCCCATCGCGAACAGCTTGTCCTCGACCCGCACCTTGGACTCCGCGTACGGCGTGACCGGGCGCAGCGGGGCGTCCTCGGTGACCAGCTCGCCGCCACCGGCGGCGCCGTAGACCGAGCAGGTGGAGGCGTACAGGAAGCGCCGGACCCCGGCTTCCCGGGCCAGCGCGGCCAGCCGGAGGGAGGCGTGCAGGTTGATGTCGTAGGTGATCTGCGGGTTCAGCGAGCCGAGAGGGTCGTTGGACAGCGCCGCCAGATGCGCCACGGCGTCGAAACCGGCCAGCTGCTCGATGGTGACATCGCGCAGGTCGACCGGCAGGCCCGGCGGGTCGGCTGGTCGCGGCCCGAGCACGCAGTCCGCGAACAGGCCGGAGTCCAGCCCCACCACCTCGTGGCCGGCTGCGGCCAGCACCGGGGCCATCACCGTGCCCAGGTAGCCCTGGTGCCCGGTCAGCAGTACCCGCATCGGGCCTACTCCCTTCCCCCGGCGCGGGTGGCGCCGAGTACGAGCTTGTCCAGGTGGAACGCCTCGGCGTAGCGGGCGCGGCACTGCACGCCGCGAACGCGGGCCAGCCCGGTGAAAGCCTCCGGGTCGAACCAGCCGCGATCGCGCTGAGAGCCGTAGTGCTCCCGCAGCAGTGTCACCTTCTCGGTGAGCGTCACCTCGTCCAGCGGCAGATACGCCCGTGGCTGGGCCAGATCGCCGTCCCATTTGAGGATTTCGTAGCCGAGCACGAGGTGATCTCGGAAGGCGGTGGGCACCAGCCGGGCCAGCTCCCGATGGTCCTGGTGGGCATCGTGCGGAGCCGGTGCGAGCACGAGATCGGGGTTGACCCGGCGGCGCAGCTCCTCGACCGCGTGCTTGGCCCGCTCCCAGTGGGCCGGTATCCGCCCGTCGGGAAGGTCCAGCACGGTGATCTCCACATCGGCCTTGGCGCAGAACGCCGTCAAGGCCATCCGCTCCTCCGCCTCGCGGGGAGTGCCACCGCCGGTCAGTACCAGCGCTGTCACCCGCAGCCCAGGGTGGGCGTCGCACAAACTCAGCAACGTGCCCCCGGCGCCGATGGCGATGTCGTCACAGTGCGCGCCGAGCAGCAGCAGGTGCTCCACCCGCTCGGGAACGAGCAGCCGCATCATCGGGTCAGGCCCTCGGCGACCAGGGCGTGCTGCGGGGAGCGGTCGGGGCGTTGCTCCCACAGCATCCAGGGACGGTGGCCCGCGTCATAGTTGGCCTCCAGCGCCGCGCGTTCTTTGATCGTGTCAGCGGGGTGCCAGAAGCCGCGGTAGGGGTAGGCGAGCATCCGGCCGCGTTTGGCCAGTTCGGTGCAGGCGTCCACGACCAGGTCACCGTTCTCCGGCAGGTGGTCGAAGACCTCCTGGCGCAGCGCGAAGTAGCCGCCGTTCTCCCACAGCGGCATGGTGTTCACCCCGATGATCTCCTCGACCCGGGACCGCTCGCCGAGCTGGACACAGTGGAACGACAACTGCGGCGGCACCGCCAGCAACGTGGCCCCGGCGTCCGAGCGCCGGAAGCGCTCGATCATGTCGTCGAGCGGGGCATCGGTGAGCACGTCAGCGTAGTTGGCGAGGAAGATCTCCTCATCCGCCACGTGCTCTCGCACCCGGCGCAGCCGCTCGCCGATCGGTGAGTCCTGCCCGGTGTGCACGAAGGTGATCGTCCAGTCGCTGATGTCCGAGGACAGCAGCTTCACCTCGCCATCGCGCAGGATGAAGTCGTTCGACCCGGTTTCGCGGTAATCGAGGAAGAAGTTCTTGATGTGGTGCGCCCCGTATCCCAGGCAGAGCACGAAGTCGGTGTGCCCGAAATACGCGTAGTACCGCATCACGTGCCACAACAACGGGCGCGGCCCGACCATGACCATCGGTTTAGTCACGTCGGAGACGCCATCGCGCATCCGCATTCCGTAGCCGCCGCAGAACAGCACGACCTTCATGGTGCGAGTACCTCCAGGGTAGGGATCGGAAAGACCAGCCGGCCTCCCCAGCCGGAGATGTAGCGGAGCGCGTCGATGAGCTCGGCCCGCAGGTTCCACGGCAGCACTAGGACGTAGTCGGGCCGGTCGGCCGCGATCCGCTCCGCCGGGTAGATGGGAATGCGGGTGCCGGGAGTGAACCGGCCGTGTTTGTAGGGGTTGCGATCGACGGTGTAGCGCAGCAGGTCAGTGCGAATGCCGCAGTAGTTGAGCAGCGTGTTGCCTTTGCCCGGGGCGCCGTAGCCGACGACCGTCTTGCCCTCGCCCGCGGCGTCGAGAAGGAAACGCAGTAGTTCGGTGCGTACCCGGGTGACGGCTGTGGTGAAACCGAGGTGCCCATCGAGAGCGGACAGCCCCGCCCGGTGCTCCTCGGCGAGCACGGCGGCGACCGCTGCCGAGGGCTCGTCCATGATCTCGGCGGGCCGGCACCACAGTCGTATCGATCCACCGTGGGTACTCAGCAGCTCCACATCGACCAGCCGCAGGCCCCCGGAGGCGAGCGCGCGCCGCGCGGTGGCCACCGTGTAGTACTGGAAGTGCTCGTGGTAGAGCGTGTCGAACTGGGTGTGCCGCACGAGGGTGAGCAAGTGCTGAACCTCGATGGAGACCCAGCCGTCGTCGGCGACCAGCTCCCGGAGGCCCCGGGTGAATCCGGCGATGTCGGGAATGTGGGCGTAAACATTGTTCGCCACGACGAGGTCCGCGGGGCCATGCTTGGAGCGCACCGCCCGGCCAGTCTCCGGGGACAGGAACGCGGTCAGCGTCGGTACTCCCTTGGCACGAGCTGCCCCGCCGACGTTCACCGATGGCTCAATGCCCAGGCAGCGGATTCCCCGTGCCACGACGTGCTGCAGCAGATAGCCGTCGTTGCTGGCGACTTCGACGACAAACGAATCCGCGCCTAGCCCCAGGCGTGCGGTGGCATCGGCCACGAATCGCCGCGCGTGGGCCACCCAGGACGTGGAAAAGGAAGAGAAATAGGCGTACTCGGTGAACGTATCGTGGGGCGTGATCAGCGGGGGCAACTGGACCAGCAGGCAATCGGCGCACACCCTAGGGTGGAGCGGGTAGGTAGATTCCGGATCGTCGAGCTGGCCGGAAGTGAGGAATCGTTCGCACGGCGGGGTAGCCCCCAGATCAACGAATGTCTGTAACCGGGTTGAGCCGCACATGCGGCAGGACAGCGCTGGTACGGGCGTTCCCTGCTCGATTTCGCCTGGCCCGGCTTCGGCGCTGCCGGTGAGTGTTCGGTTGAGGGCCATCAGTAGGCTCCGGTGCCTTTCATGACGGTGCCAATCGTTTTCCAGATGATCAAGAGATCCAGCGTGAGGGACCAGTTCTCGACATATCGGAGGTCCAGCCTGACCGATTCTTCCCAGGATAGGTCGCTGCGACCGCTGATCTGCCAAAGGCCCGTCAGCCCGGGCTTCACCAGGAGCTTGCGATGCGCGCTCCGGCAATAGCTGGCGATCTCTTCCGGCAGGGGCGGGCGCGGCCCTACCAGTGACATCGACCCCCCAAGGACATTGAATAGCTGTGGCAATTCATCAAGAGAGTATTTGCGCAGGAATCGGCCCACCCGGGTCACCCGGGGATCGTTGCGAAGTTTGAATAGCGGTCCCGAGCCCTCATTGATTTCCTCGAGTCCCGCGCGAAGCTGATCCGCGTTCACGACCATGGACCGAAACTTGATCATCGAGAAGGGCTTGCCCGCCCTGCCGACCCGGCGCTGGCGGTAGAAGACCGGCCCCCCGTCGGCGGCTATCGCCACTGTCACCGCGATCATGACCGGTGCGATGATCAGCAGCAGCAGGCCGGCGCCCAGCCGGTCACACACCGCTTTCGCCGCTCGCGGCAGCCCGGTGAACGCAGGTTCGGTCAAGCGCAGCAGCGGCTGCCCGTCCACCGCGGCGACGTGCAAGCGGGGTCCAGCGATCTCCATGAGACCTGGGTCAACCACCAGCTCGACGCCGGTGCCTTCCAGATCCCAGGCCAGATGATGCAGCCTCTGTGAGCTCCAGCCCGGTGCGTGGGCGACCGAGACCACCCGGTGCTGGCCAACGAGCGCGATCTTCGCGATCGAGTCCAGGTCTCCGACGACGGGTACACCGAGAATGCTGTCGCCGCCGCCGGTGACCGCTCCCGCCGGGGTGCACGCGGCCGTCACCACCCAGCCGTTGTGAGGGGCTCGCCGGGTCCGGGCGATGAGCGCCGCCACCGCCTCCTCGGTGCCCACCGCCAGGACTTCGTGCAGGCAGGAACCGTTTCGGCGACGCCGGTGTAAAACCTTGCGCATGACGAGACGGGCACTCGCGGCTAGCGCGAAGGCCAGCGGACTGACGCCGAAGAGATAGGGCCGAACGGGCGGGAGCTTCAGCGCGAAACCAATCAGCCCGAGCAGCGCGGCGAGGCCGATGTGCGCCCGCAGCAGCCGGTTCAACTCGTGCGATCCCTGACCCAGCACGGCGGGATCCCAGGCTCGCGCGAGGCTCAGCGCGCCAGCTGCCAGCACGATGAGGGTGATACCGAAAATGATTCGAAAATGCTCGGTTCCGGACGAATCGCCCCACCACTTGTGCAGTCCCAGCGATCCGGCCATCGCCGCGAGATCCGAGACGGCAGCCCATCGCGCGTATCGGAGCTGCCAGCGTGGCCGTGGCACCACCGTCGGGAGCGGGCTGGCGGGGACAGCGGCATCATCGACTGGCTGTCGCGGACGCGGCGCCACCGGAGAGTGGCCATTCCGGGCCGACCCAGTGAGGTCGAGGCCTGTGGTCCAGTCGCCCTGCCCAAGGCCCATGGTTCATCGCTCACATTCGACCAGCGATCAGGGTTGGCCACCTTCGGCGACTTAGTCATCCGATTCAGTGACACCTGTTCGAGTGGATTTGCCGATGGAATCGAATTTCTTCGCGGCAACGTTACAAGTTACGCTCCGTAAGGAGGATGCTTGCCGCCACTAGAGGGTGATCGTCCTGCGCGGCCGGGCAGAGAAGGTTATCCTCAGCGTCCCGGCCGCCCATAACTTTGGAGTACCGATGAGCACGACCACAGCGATCGCGCTCGGGATCGCTGCCTGGGCCGTGGTCGCGGTGCTGGTCGCGCTCCTTGTGGCACGGGTGATCAAGCTGCGGGACCGCGAGCGCTCCGGCCGGGCCGGGCGGGGAACGTCAGGCGAAGCCAGCCCCGGCAAGGAGCCCGGCCCGCCGCGCGCCACCCGATGGCGCGGGTGGCGCCCGCGCAGCAAGATCTGATTTCGTTCAGTGTCGGCGGGCTCCTAGATATCGGCGGGTCGCAGCCCCGCGGCCCGGGCGACACTGACCGCCTCCAGGCGGCTGCGTACCCCGAGCTTGGTGAGGATGCTCCGCACGTGGGTCCGGACCGTGCTCGCGGAGACCACCGATTCGAGGGCGATCTGGCTCACCGGCTTGCCATCCACCATGCGCAGCAGCACCTCGCGCTCGCGGTGGCTGAGCACCTCAAGCCGGGCGCTGCAATCCCGGGCGCGGCGGATGTCCTCCCGCAAGTCACGCAGCACTACGCCGAGCTGCCTTGGCGGGTAAAAGGCGTGCCCCAGCGGTACCCCGCGCAGCACTTCCAGCAGGTGATCCAGCGGGCTCTCCTTGGACACCCAGGCGGCGG
>DASTBN010000853.1:0-9649 GCA_035712045.1 Pseudonocardiaceae bacterium | reverse complement strand
CACGCGAAGGGGACCCACCCCGCGCCCC
Organism: Pseudonocardiaceae bacterium; assembly: GCA_035712045.1. Classification (GTDB taxonomy): domain Bacteria; phylum Actinomycetota; class Actinomycetes; order Mycobacteriales; family Pseudonocardiaceae. The sequence goes on along the minus strand of DASTBN010000853.1, from coordinate 9,621 downwards.
TGAACGAGGGGCGGTCCCGGAACATGCAGGCCAACCGGCGGACGGATACCAAGCCCGAGGTATCGCTGCGCTCCGCGCTGCACCGGAGTGGCTACCGGTACCGGAAGGATCTGTCTCTCACGCTGGCTAGTGGCGTGCGGGTCCGTCCGGACATTGTGTTCACCGCGCGCAAAGTGGCTGTCTTCGTTGACGGCTGCTTCTGGCACGTGTGCCCTGAGCACGGGCGCCAGCCCACGACAAACGAGTGGTACTGGACGCCCAAGCTACGGCGGAACATCGAACGAGACCGCCAGGCCGACGCCGCGTTGCGGGAGGCCGGCTGGCTGGTTGTCCGGGTTTGGGAGCACGAGTCCACAGAATCGGCCGTCGCGGCGGTCGTCAGCGCACTGCGGACGGTCGGGCACGCGGCCAATGATGTCCCGCAGGTCTGACAATCTCGTGTTTCGTACTACTCGACGGTGCCTTCGATGATCATCCCGGCCCAGCCATCAGCGAACCGCGCTGGCGGGGGGCCGAAAACGCGCGCGGCGGTAGTCACCACTGTGCGGCCGAAGACGCGGTTGCCAGCGGCCCCGATCGCCGCCCCGATCCCGAGCGGGGCGAGCCGACCCAGCGCCAGCACACCCTGCTTGTACCCGTACCTCTTGAGGAACCAGCGGCCCAGGGTCTTGTTGATCGCGGTGATCGAGGACAACGGGATCGCCTCGGGTAGCAGATCCCCCCAATGCTCACCCGTCCGGCCAGCTATCTTCTCCACTAGCATGGCGCCGTTGTCACCGAGAACGATGGCGAGCAGCAGCGTCCGGCGGCGCTCGAGGTCCACCACCCGGATGCCATGCACCTCCGCGACGGCCAGCGCGAACAGCGCCGTGGCTTCGAAGAACAGGGCCGTCTCCCCTGCGGTGAGCGCGAGCGCGGCGACGGTCCCGATCGCGGGCGCCGCCGCCGCACCACCCACGGCCGCTCCCGCGCCGGTCACAGTCGTCAGGTACTGCTTCTCCAGCACGGCGATGACCTCCGCCGGGGTCGCGTCCGGGCGCGCCCGGCGCAGCCTGGCCACATAGCCAGCGACCGGCGCCTGCTGCATGCTGATGGCCTTTTCGACCCCGCGTAGCAGCACCGCGGGCAGGCCCGTCCCCCCCTCACTCATTGCCAGGACACCGCCAAACCCGAGCGATCACCATGAGCACCATCCTGTCACCCGGGCCCGGGATACGCTTGACCGCTATGGGCCCGCTGCCGGAGGCGCGCCAGTTCGCGGCGTTCGGATGGTCGCACGCGGTGGCCGTGGCAGTATTCGCGGTGGTCGCGGTGGCGCTGGCCGCCGCTGGGCGGCGGTGGCGCGGCGGAGCGGGCGAACGGGGCCTGAGCCGGGGGCTGGCCATCGGGTTCGCCGTGTTCCTGGTGGTGATGGAGGGCTATCCCCTGCTGCCCTGGCGGTTCGGGATCAGGTATTCCCTCCCCTTACAGCTGTGTGACCTGGCCGCGATCGCCGCGGTCTGGGCGTTGTGGTCGTACTCCCCGGTGGCGTTCGTGCTGACCTATTTCTGGGGCCTGACGCTCACCTCGCAAGGGTTCATCAGCCCAGAGCTGAACGGGCCCGACTTCCCATCATGGGAGTTCCTATCGTTCTTCGGCATTCACAGCCTGGTGGTATGGGCGGCGATCTATCTGACCTGGGGTGTGGGATTACGGCCAAGCTGGCGTGGCTACCGGATCGCGGTGACGGTCACGATCGGCTGGGGAGTCGTGATGCTCGGGTTCAACCGGCTCGCCGACACCAACTACGGTTTCCTCAACGCCAAGCCATTGGCTGCCTCTCTGCTGGACCTGCTGGGTCCCTGGCCGTGGTACCTGCTCGCTGAGCTGGTACTGGGCTCCTCGGCCTGGGCATTGATCACTTGGCCGTGGGTGCGGCGCGGCATCTCAGCGCGTACCGGTGTGAGCGCGTAGGACGAGCACACCTAGCCGCCCTACGCGCACCAGGCGAAAAGTTACTTCTTCTTCCGGTAGTCCTTGCGCTCTTCCCAGGTCTTCCGCATGGCCTTTTCCGCCCGGACGTCCTCGGACCACATTCGCCCGTAGTACCACCCGCCGACACCGCCAAGGAGCAAGATGACAACTATCACTTGCGTAGTCACTTCGCCACCCCCTTGGGTGATGTGACCCCCTCCGGGTGACATCAAAGCATAGCATTCTGACTCTTTGTAATCACCCAAGTGAGTGACGGACGGTAAACGACCATCGTGAGTCCGGCGCGAGTGAGACGAAAAGGAGCACAATCGCTCATGACCGATGATCCGCTGGAGCGGCTGCGGGCGATCTGCCTGGCCCTGCCGGAGACTACCGAGCGCCTCAGCCATGGCGAGCCAGCGTTCTTCGTCCGCGGTAAGCGAGTATTCCTTACCTACGCCGACCATCATCACGACGACCGGCTGGGCTTCTGGTGTCACGCGCCCGCCGGTGCTCAGCAGGCGCTGGTGGAGGCCGATCCGCAGCGCTTTTTCGTCCCTCCCTACGTCGGGGGGCGCGGCTGGATCGGGGTGCGCCTGGACGTGCCCCGCGACGAGGAGTTCTGGCGGGAGATCACTGAACTAGTGGAGGACGCCTACCGGATGGTCGCGCCCCGCGCTCTGATCTTCCGGCTGGAGGCCGGGCGACCCGACACCGCGCCGCGTCCGTGAGAAATACGGATATCACCCGTGCGAGGGTCATGATGATCCGGCACTGACCACACGATTCTAACGTTCCGTAGTCGCGAGATCTTCGGTCTAACCCACCCCAATGGCGTAATCACATGGTGCGCTGCCGGGTACGCTGACCGCTCGGTGACACCATGACCGCCGCTCACCCGCCGCAGCCCGGTATGGCCCTGGCTGGGCTGGCCCAGGCGTGGGCTGATGTGACGGGCCCGGCCCTGCCGATGTCGCAGGAACAGGTCAAGCAGCTCTTGGCGGACCTCGCCGCCAAGCTGGCCACTGCGGCGGCCACGACCCCGGTAGACCAGAAGGCTGTGGCTGGGGTAGCCGAGGAGCTAGTCGCGCAGGGAATGACCGGCCCCAGCGGCATCGGCCAGAGCATCGAGATCCTCGCCGAGAGGCTGCCTCAGGTGGCACAGCTGCGCGGGATCCCCGATCGGGACACCGCTGTCCGGCAGGTAGTGGCATCGCTGGCCAGCGGATACGCCGAGGCGCTGCGCCGTCGCACCCTCGCCCAGCAAGAGCTGGGCGCGAAAGCCCTGCTGATCGCCAAGGAGCAGGCTGAGCTGGACCTGCGAATCTGCGAGATCCGATTCCGGGAGATCTTCGTCACCTCTGGGGTGGGCATCGTGATCAGCACCTTCGAGGGCATGGTGGTCGCCGCTAACCCCGCCTTCGCCGACCTCGTCGGCCGCAACCCAAGGCCTACCGCCAGCTCGCCGGTGGTGAGCTGACCCGCTTTCGACACCGCCGGCGATTCACCGCCCCCACCGGCGACGTCGCCTGGACCCACATCGGGGTGTCGCTGCTGCGCAACGCCGACTGCGCCAGGAGCTGCTCACCCAGGCGCTGCATGACGTGATCACCGGTCTGCCCAACGAGCAGTACCTGATGTCCCACCTCTAGGAGGTCCTCGGCACCGCCGGGCCCTCGGCCATGGTCGCGCTGTACCGGGTGAACCTGGACAGCTTCTCGGTTACCATCCACGGCCTCGACCGCGGGGCGGGCGATGCCTAACGCACCGGCGCCGGGCAATGGGCGCTGTATGACGCGCCGGTGGACGCCCGGCAGCAGGAACGTTTCCAGCTACTGAGATGCCCGGCGCCTTCGGCAACGGCGAGATCAGGCCGCGCTACCAGCCGGTATACGGGCTGGACAACGGGTGGATCATGGCGCTACAGGCGCTGCTGCGCTGGGAGCGCGCCGACGGCACGGCCATCGAGCACCACGAATGCCTCGCACTGGCCAAGCGGACCGGGCTGGTGATCGATCTCGGGCGCTGGCTGCTGCACGAGGTGTGCCGCTGCCGCAGCATCGTGTCCCAATGCCCGACCAGCGGAGAACCGATCATGCAGGTCGGTCTCACCGAGCAGCTCAGCCAGGATCCCGATCTTCTTGAGGTGCTGAACAGCGCGCTATCGGCAGCGGGGCGCCGGCCAGCAAGCTCCGGTAGGCGTGCCGATGTCGACCCTGGCGGGCGGCCGCAGCGATGTGGTGGACAACGTGCGCACACTCGCGGAGCTGGGTGCGGAAGTGACGCTGCTCGGCGCCGGAGCCGGTCTCGAGTACATGGCCTTCCTGGACGACCTCCCGGTGAGGGCAGTGGAAATCGCCCCGCAGATCGTCTCCCGGATCGCCCAGAGGCCTGGCGAGGACTCGCTGGTCGCCCGGGCGTTGCGCCAGGCCATTCCGCTGGTGCACAGCGCCGGCGCCACGATGATCGTGCCCGGAGTGGACACCCCAGAACAGGCGCGGTGGTGGCGCGACGCCGGGGCCGACGCGGCGCGGGGCGCGCACTTCGGCCTACCCATATGGGATTACCGGTTGCCGACTCTGACTCACACCTCCCTCAGTCGCCGCATGTGAGTACTACGAAGCGCCAGAAACCCGCATCTGCGCCATCAATGGATTTTTGCGACACTGGGATGGTGGACGATCCGGCACGGCTGCGCAGCACCTTTCCGTGCCAGTACGACGGGTGCCCGCGCCTCGCCGCGGTCGTTGAGGTGAGCCGGCGGGGGCAGTTGCTCGTCAATAACGAGCAAGCCACCATTTACCGGGTCTTTCCCAAAGCCCAGGGCACGATCCGGGTCACCGGTTTCCTGCCGTACACCAACTTCGTCAGCCAGGTGCCCAATCTCCCGGCGACCATCCGCGCTGCCAGTGCCACCGACGCGGGCGCGCTCCGTGTACTCGACGAAAGCTGGGTCCCGTTCTACTGCCCGCGCTGCGACCGCTCGTTCTGCGCCGAGCATTGGACTCTGACACCCACCTTCAGCTGGGGTTTCGACCACTATTCCGGCACCTGCCCAGCCGGCCATCCCCATGTCATCCGCCACTGCTAGCGGGGCACTGGCTGGTCTGCGGCGATCGCGGCGAACAGCTTGGTGGCTTGGTCGCGGTCCCACAGCACGGCGGAGGAGCCGTCGCTGAGGGTACCGAAACCGGAGAAGGGGACTGTGGTGGTCACGGCGTCGCCGCGGGATAGCGAGCGCATCGCCCAGCCGAGGCTGGCCAGATTCCAGACATGGTCACCGCCGTCAACGGTGAGCACATCGGGCGCGTCGGCGGCCAGCGGGATGGCCCGGAAGGGATTCAGCAGCACTGCGGGGCTGCTCGCGCGGGAGATCAGCGCGCCGAGGAATTCCCGCTGGTGCGCCACCCGGTCCAGGTCCCCCCGGGGGGAGTGCCGGGTGCGCACGTAACCCAGTGCCTGCGGCCCGTCCAGCACCTGGCACCCGGCCGGGATATTCAGACCGGCCAGCGGGTCGTTGAGCGGCTCGGGCGGACACAGCCGCACCCCGCCGACGTCGTCGACAAGACTGGCGAAGCCAGCGAACCCAATCTCGGCGTAGTGATCGATGTGCACTCCGGTGATCTTCTCCACGGTTTGCACCAGCAGGGTGGGGCCACCGATCGCGAAGGTGGTGTTGAGCTTGACCCGGCCGTGACCAGCCAGCGGGACAGAGGAGTCCCGGGGCAGGCTCACCAGGGTGGGCTGCCCGGATCCGGTCATGGCAGGGATGTGCATCAACATGATCGTGTCCGTGCGCCCGCCAGCCGCGCCCGCCTCGTCACCGGTGCTCAGCTGGGCCTGCTGCGCGGGGGTCAGACCGGCCCGGCTATCCGAGCCGACGATCAGCCAGTTGGTACCCGCGGTCGCCGCGAGCCGGCCGGGGTAGTCCGCCAGCGCGTCGACACGCCGCAGCGATCGATCGACATAGACCGAGAAGCCGAGTACCACCAGCACGAGCAGGGCGATGGCCAGGCCAAGGATCCCCCAGCGGCGCCGACGAGGCCGACGATAAGGCGGGCCGGGTGGCGGCGGGGGCACCGCTGGCGGGGCGGCGGGCGCCCGCCGGCCCTGGGTCACCGGGAGGCCCTGAGCCACCGGAAGGCCCTGGGTCACCGGAAGGCGCTGCGTCGGGCGCCAGGTTCGCTCCTGATAGCTCAGCGGTGACTCCTCTGGTCAGTCCCTGCGGCCAGTCCCTCTTGGGGCGCCCTCGCGAGGATAGCCGTGCCGCGCGCCGGGATCCGCCCAGGCGATGACAGCCAATCGCGGACGAGGGGTACGCGGCCCGGGCGCCAGGGTCGTACTGTGGAAGCATCGCTCGTGACACGATGGGGGCGGACTGATCTGGGAGCTGCCTCATGCCAGCCCGCAAGCGCGCACCATCCCGCCCCCGCCCTGGCGCCGGAGGAGTTGGAAGCCCAATAGTCGGGGAACCCACCGGTAGGCCTATGGTCGGGACCGGACTGGAGATCGACACCCAGCGGCACAGCCCGGAGCATGTGATCGCCGGCCTCCGGGCGACCGGCGAAGGGGAAGACCTGGTCCAGCTGCTGACCCCCGAAGGCCAGCGGGTGGCGCATCCGGAGTTCGAGCTGGAGATCACTCCAGCGCAGATCCAGGCGCTGTATCGCGACATGGCGCTCGTCCGCCGGGCCGACCGGGAAGCCAACGCGCTGCAGCGCCAAGGCCAGCTCGGCCTGTGGGCCCCGCTGCTCGGCCAGGAAGCGGCGCAGGTCGGCGCTGGTCGCGCGCTGGCACCACAGGACATGGTGTTCCCCTCTTACCGGGAGCACGGCGTGGCGTGGTGCCGGGGGGTGGATTTTACCGAATTGTTCGGTATCTTCCGCGGCATCGATCAAGGTTCCTGGGATCCGATCGGCACCCGCTTCCAGCTCTACGCGATCGTGGTCGGCTGCCAGGCCCTGCACGCCACCGGGTACGCGATGGGCCAGCGGCTGGACGGCAAGATCGGCAACGCGGAGACCGGGGAAGCCACCCTGTGCTTCTTCGGCGATGGCGCCACTTCCCAGGGCGACGTGCACGAGGGTTTCGTCTGGGCCGCCGTCTACGACGCCCCGGTGGTGTTCTTCTGCCAGAACAACCAGTGGGCGATCTCCGCGCCGCTGGATCGCCAGACCCGGGTGCCGCTGTATCGCCGGGCCCGGGGCTATGGCTTCCCCGGGATCCAGGTGGATGGCAATGATGTCCTGGCTGTGCTGGCCGTGACCCGCTGGGCACTGCGGGAATGCCGCACCGGCAACGGCCCGGTGCTGATCGAGGCCCGCACCTACCGAATGGACGCGCACACCACCTCCGACGACCCGGGCCGCTACCGGCTCGCCGACGAGCTGGAGGAATGGAAACACAAAGACCCCCTGGAGCGGGTCCGGGCGCACCTGGTGCGGGAGGGGCTGGCGGAGCCGGAGTTCTTCGAAGGCGTGGCCGCCGAGGCGGAGGCGCTGGCCGCCCGGCTGCGCGAGTACTGCCTGTCGATGCCCGCCCCCGGCCCGGAGCGAATCTTCTCGGAGGTCTACGCCGAGGCGACCGAGGCGATCGAGGCGGCCCGCGCTGACTATCTCGCCTACCACGCGTCATTCACCGGGGGTGAGGGCTGATGGCCGCTCCTGACCCATCCCAGACGATCACCACCCAGGCGATCACCCTGGCCAAGGGGCTCAATCAGGGCCTGCGGGCCGCGATGGAAGCGGACCCGAAGGTCATTGTGATGGGCGAGGACGTCGGGCGGCTCGGCGGGGTATTCCGGATCACCGATGGCCTGCAGAAGGACTTCGGTGAGCAGCGGGTGATCGACACCCCGCTGGGCGAATCCGGGATCATCGGCACTGCGGTCGGCCTCGCGGTGCGGGGCTACCGCCCTGTGTGTGAGATCCAGTTCGACGGGTTCGTCTACCCCGCCTTCGACCAGATCGTCACCCAGCTCGCCCGGCTGCACTACCGCTCGCAGGGCAAGCTGCGGATGCCGGTCGTGGTGCGGGTTCCCTGCGGCGGCGGCATCGGAGCGGTGGAACACCATTCCGAGTCCCCAGAGTCGTACTTCGCGCACACTCCCGGGCTCAAGGTGGTGGCCTGCGCCAGCCCGGCCGACGCCTACTGGATGATCCAGCAGGCGATCACCTGCGACGATCCGGTGATCTTCTTCGAGCCTAAGCGGCGGTACTGGGAAAAGGCGTCCCTAGACCTCGGGATGGCACCGCCGCCGCTGTTCACCTCCCGGCTGTTGCGAGCCGGTGGTTCGGTGACCGTGGTGGCCTACGGGCCGATGGTGCGGACCGTGCTGGACGCGGCGAGTGTGGCCGAGCGGGACGGGACTCAGCTGGAGGTGATCGACCTGCGGTCGCTGTCCCCGCTGGATCTGGCGCCGGTGTTCGGCTCGGTGCGCCGCACGGGAAGGCTGATCTGCGTGTCCGAGGCGCCCGGCTCGGCGTCGGTGACCGCGGAAGTCGCCGCCCGGGTGTCGCAGGAGTGCTTCTACTCCCTCGAGGCCCCGGTGCTGCGAGTGACCGGTTTCGACACCCCCTACCCGCCCGCGAAGTGCGAGGAGGACTACTTGCCCGATCTGGACCGGGTGCTCGACGCCGTCGATCGCGTGCTGGCGTACTGATGGCCCAGGTGTTCGCGCTCCCCGACGTCGGGGAAGGACTCACCGAGGCGGAGATCCTGCGCTGGCACGTCGCCCCCGGCGATGCCGTCACGCTTAACCAGGTGATCGTGGAGATCGAGACGGCCAAAGCGGCCGTGGAACTGCCCAGCCCGTTCGCCGGAGTAGTCAGCGAACTGCTCGCCGAGCCCGGCGCCACCGTCGCGGTCGGCACCCCGATCATCGCTATCGCCGCCGGAGACGCCGCGCCAGAGCCCGTCGCTGGGGCGATCGGCGAGGAGGGACCCAGCGGGCGGATCACCACCCTCGTCGGTTACGGCCCGCGCACGGCGAGCGCCACCCGCCGGCCCCGCAAGACCGATCCGTCACTCGCCGATCCCGGCGACGCGCCGGGATCGGTCCCGCTGGCCAAGCCACCGGTGCGCAAACTAGCCAAGGAACTGGGGATCGATCTGCGCGCGGTGCCCGGCACGGGCACCGGCGGTGTGATCACCCGGGACGACGTGCGGCGTGCCGCACACCCTCCCGGCAACGGCGCTACGATTTCCAGTCCTGCGATTTCCAGTCCTGGGGTTTCCGGTACCGCCGGCCAGCGCCGGGAACCGGTGCGGGGGGTCCGCAAGGCCACCGCCGCCGCTGTAGCGGCCTCCGCGTTCACCGCGCCGCACGTCACGATGTTCCTCACCGTCGACGTCACGCCGATGATGGCACTGCGGGCCCGGCTAGCGGCGCGACCGGAGTTCCAGGATGTGAAACTGACCCCCCTGGCGTTCGCGGCCCGCGCGATGTGCCTGGCGGTGCGGCGGACCCCGGAGGTCAACGCCAGCTGGGACGAGGCGACCGACGAGATCGTCTATTTCGACTACGTGCATCTCGGGATCGCGGCTGCCACACCCCGCGGCCTGGTGGTGCCCAAGATCCGGAACGCCGAGGCGATGCCACTGCGCGAGCTCGCCCTCACCCTGGAGCGGCTGGCGGGCACCGCCAGGGAAGGCCGCACCGCCCCGGCC
>DASTBN010000852.1:0-3404 GCA_035712045.1 Pseudonocardiaceae bacterium | reverse complement strand
CGTCAGCGGAAAGCTGCTGCGGCACGTAACCGATCTGCCGCCGGACGGCGAGCTTGTGCCGGGCCACGTCGATCCCGAAGACCTCGATCGTCCCGGCCGGCGCCGGCAGCAGCGTCGTGATCATGCGTAGCATGGTGGTCTTGCCGGCGCCATTGGGCCCGAGCAGGCCGAACACCGTTCCGGCGGCGACGTCGACATCAACCCTGTCGACGGCGACCGTGTCACCGAAACAATGCCGGATTCCCTTACCCCGCACGGCGGGCAACGTGATCATCGTTCCTCCAGCGAATCCAGGGCGGCGAGCAGCGCGCGCAACGCGGGCAGCGCTTGGGCGAGCTGTTCGCGCTCGGTGATCGAAAGGCCCGCCACGACTCGCGCCATCAGCTCCATGCGGGCCTGGCGCTCCGCCGTTAGCCGCTGGGTCGCGGACTCGGTCAACCACAACCGGGCGGCGCGGCGATCGTCGGGATCGGTGTCTCGTACCAGCATTCCCAGGTCGATGAGCTGGTCCACCAGCGTGCTGACGGTATTGGCCGCCAAGTGCAAGACCCGGCCAGCCGACGCGATCCCGATACCCGGCTGCTGCTCGATCACACCCATCAGCTCCAGCTGCGCGCCCCGCAACGGCGGCCCGGGCACCACCTGCCGTAACCGCCGGCGCACCAGGCGTCGCAGGGCGGTCACGGTCGCCATCAGCTCACCGCTCAGCGTTGTTGACTCGAGGCTCGTCACATTGGAAAAGTACATCTTAATCAGAGCTAATCGCAATAGAAGGTAATTGTGTCGATCTGATGACTCCGCGTGATTGATCAACAAGCCGTGCCGGGCGGATCTCGTGGCCGTGTCGTGGACGTGCCGGGTCGGGCATGCTGGAGCAGGTGCACCCGCTGCCCTTTACCTACGCCGCCGCCGCGATCCCGTTCTGGGTGATCTTTGTGGGCTGCTGCGTGGCGGAGGCGCTCACGCAGCTGCGCGGCCGCCGCAATCGCAGTGGCGCTGCGGCCGATCGCCGCAGTTTGCTGCTGGTCGCCGTGTGCGCCGCCGTCGCGTTTACCGTCGCGTTCTGTCTTGCCGCCTGGGTGCCCGCAGCGGCGATCGGTGGGCCTCGGTGGCTGGTGTTTGCCGCCGGACTGGTCGTGATGGTTGCTGGGGTTGGGGTGCGGCAGTGGGCGATTATCTGTTTGGGCCGGTTATTCACCACTACTGTGCGCATCCATGGTGATGAGCCTGGTGGGCATCCGGTGGTTGACACTGGCCCGTATCGGTGGGTACGTCACCCGTCCTACACCGGCGTCTTGGCCTCCATCGCTGGCACCGGGCTGGCCCTGGGCCACTGGGCCGCTGTCACGGTTTTGACCATCGTGCCCACTGCGGCGATCTTGTTCCGGATCCGCGTCGAAGAGGCCGCCCTGCTGGCCGGTCTCGGCGAGCCCTACCGCCGCTACACCGCCACCGTCCGCGCCCGGCTGATTCCCGGCCTGTGGTAACCCGTCCAGCGTGAGCGTTTTCGTCAGTGATTGGCGTATCGTCTCCACCTTGGTGGCGCCGTGACGACCGAACCGGTGTTGGAGATGCGCGAGGTGTCCAAGCGCTACCCGGGGGTGCTCGCGCTCGATCGGGTCAGCGTGACGGTGCGGCCCGGAGAGGTCCATGTCGTCGTCGGGGAGAACGGTGCCGGCAAGTCGACCTTGATGAAGCTGATGGCCCAGGTGGAGCGACCGGATAGCGGTACCGTCCTCGTGCGGGGCAGGCCGGTGGAGTTCCGCGGGCCGCGCTTCGCCCAACTGGTGCTGGGGGTGTCGATGGTGCACCAGGAACTGGCGCTCGCCCCGCACCTGAGCGTGGCGGAGAACCTGTGCCTGGGTGATGAGTCAGCCCGGCTGGGCGTACTGGCCCGGCGCACCGACCGCAGGCGGGCCAGCGCGCTGCTGGCCCGGGTCAACCTCGCCGTGGACCCGGACCGCCGGGTCAGCACCCTCTCGATCGCCGATCGGCAGCGAGTCGAGATCGCGAAAGCCCTGAGTGGAACCCCCCGGGTTGTGATCATGGACGAGCCGACCGCGATGCTCACCGAGGCCGAGATCGGCGATCTGTTCGGGGTGATCGCCGAGTTAAAGGCACAGAATGTGGCGATCGTGTACATCTCCCATCGCCTTGATGAGGTGGCTCAGGTCGCCGACCGGGTCACCGTCCTGCGCGATGGCAGGGTCGTCCAGACACTGCCCTCGGCACAGGTGTCCCCGGAACGCCTGATCCGGCTGATGGTCGGCCGGGACATCGGCACTCTCTATCCCAAACCGGCCGCCAAGATCGGGGACGTGCTGCTGCGCGCCGAAGGAATTTCCCGGCGGGGCAAGGCCGTCGACCTCACCGATTGCACGGTTGACGTCCGGGCCGGCGAGATCGTCGGGCTCGCCGGCCTGCTCGGCGCGGGCCGCACCGAGCTCGCGCGGGCCATCTTCGGCGCGGACCTCCCGGACGCCGGGCGCGTCCTGCTGCGGGGCCGCGAGATCCGCATCCGCTCGCCCCGCCAGGGAATTGAGGCGGGACTCGGCTACCTGACTGAGGATCGCCAAGGCGAGGGACTCGCCCTCCAACTCCCGATCGATCAGAACATCACCCTGGCGAGCGTTCCGCGTCGTTTCGGCGTTATCGACCGGCGCGCGGAGCGGAAGATCGCGCTGTCCCGGCGGGACGAGCTGGGCATCAAGACGCCCTCGATCACCCGCGCGGTCCGGCTGCTCTCCGGCGGTAACCAGCAGAAGGTGGTGGTCGCGAGATGGCTGGAGACCAAAGCCGCGGTGCTCTTCTTCGACGAGCCAGCGCGTGGCATCGATGTCGGCGCCAAGGCGGAGATGTTCGAGCTGATCGGGCGGCTGGCCAGCGCGGGGCGCGGGATCGTCCTCATCAGCTCCTACCTCCCGGAGCTGCTCAACATGTGTGACCGCATCATCGTCCTGCGTGCCGGGCGGATCGCTGGGGAGCTGGCCCGCGAGCACTTCTCCGAAGAACGGATCATGCGGCTGGCCACCGGCACTGCCCTCGGGCCGGTGGCGTAATTGCCCACCGCGTGGCGTGACCGGGCTCGTTCCGCGGTCTCCCAGCTGGCGGCCGCTGGCGCCGTGGTGGTGATCTTCGGGTATCTGTCCTTGGCCTCCGAGGCCTTTCTCAGCGCGAACAACCTGCTCAATATCGGTGTCCAGTCAGCGGTAGTGGCGATCATCGCGATCGGCATGACCATGGTGATCATCACTGCCGGGATCGACCTGTCGGTCGGCTCGGTGGCCGCCCTGTCAGGCGTGCTCGGCGCGATGATGGTGGTGGAGCACGGTGTCCCGGTTCCGGTGGCGGTCATCGGTGGCGTGGCGATCGGAGCCCTCGCGGGCGTGGTCAACGGCTTGCTA
>DASTBN010000851.1:0-7710 GCA_035712045.1 Pseudonocardiaceae bacterium | reverse complement strand
CAGACCGGGGCGGTCAGGATCGCCCCAGCGGCCAGTCCCACCTGCATGCGCAGGGTGAACACCTCGAACGGGACGGTCTGGAGCAACTGGCACCGGCCCGGGATCGTGGTCAGCCGCTGGGTCGGGGGCAGCGCACAGTATGGGCCGGTGAGCAGGGCGCCCAGGCTGGGCAAGCCGAACGGGCCGTATCCCCACCAGAGGAAACCGAGGACGCCACCGGACGCGATCGCGCACAACGCGATGAACAACCTGCTGCGCAGCTCATACAGGTGTTCCATGAGCGTCATGGAACCGTCCGGGTTGGCCTTGCGCCGGCGCCGGGATCCCCCGAAGAAACGCATGGTGAGTGTTCTCCCTCGCCTCGCGGGTGAGTTCGATGCTACGCGGCCGGTGCCGGGCGGGAGTCCTCCGCGGGGCGGTGCAGCCGCTCGCCGAGCGCGACCCGCAGGGCGGCGATCCGCGTGGCCAGTGTCCTGGTGCGATCCGCGAAATGGGCGCGGCGCTGGGACACTGTGTCAGCAAGCCGCCGGGTCACGCCGCCCAGCCGTACCAGCATGATCGATAGCACCACGAGACCCGTGGCGGCTATCAGCGCGCTGATCAGGTACGGCACATCACTGACCCTAACCCGCGTCGGGCGATGGCAGGAGAGCGGATCTGCGCACCGCCGCGCGGGCCCGCTCGATCACCGCCTCGGCCAGCTCTGGTGGATCATGGACAGTGACATCAGCGCCGAGGCCCAGCACCAGGCGCACCATCCAGCTGGTCTCGGTGTAACGCATCCGCACGGTCGCCGCTCCGTCCTCACCCTCAGCCAGCTCCTCCACGGGGTAGTACTCGGCGACCCAGCGTGCGTCCGGGGCGAGGGTGAGCACCGCGACCCGCTGGTCGGGCCGGGCCCGGAACAGCCCGGCCGACACGTCGACCGGGTGGGCCCGTGGCGGCGGGGCCGCTGGCTCGTCGAGCATCCTCACGTGCTCGATGCGGTCGAGCCGGAATAGCCGTACCTCCTCGACGGCGCGGCACCAGGCCTCGAGATAGCCGCGGCCTTCGACGAGGAGCAGGCGCATCGGATCCACGCCGCGCTCGCTCACTGTGTCCCGGGCTGGGGTGTAGTAGCGGATGCGCAGGGCGCGGCGGCGCTCCAGCGCGTCCCGCACCGTGGCCAGAGCGGCCTCCTCCCGGGTGGCCAGACCGAGCACGACACCATCGGCCTGCCCCGCCGCAGCCTCGATCTTCGCCAATGCGCGGCCCACCGATCCGGCGTCGGCCACGCCCGGTGTCTGCGCCAGCGCTCGCAGCGCCACGACCAGCGCGGTCGCCTCCGCGCCGGAGAGCCGCAGCGGGCGGCGCATCCCGGCGTCGAAGGTGACGGTCACGGTGTCACCCTCGAAGGACAGGTCGATCAGATCACCCGGCCCGTAACCGGGCAGCCCGCACATCCATAGCAGCTCCAGGTCACGGCGGAGCTGCTTGACCGTGATGGAGAAGTCAGCCGCCACCTCCTCGATCGGCGCACCAGGCCGGACCAGCAGGTAGGGCACCAGGGCCAGCAGCCGGGGTAACCGCTCCGTTACTCCCTCCATCAGTCGGCCACCCCTGCGGCGGCCAGCAGCCGGGCCCGCACCGCGTCAGCCAGTTCGGCAGGCTCCAGCACCACCGCGTCCGGCCCGAGCCCGGCGATCCATCGGGCGGCGATGTCGTACCCTGGCAGCTCCACCGCGACGACATCGCCGGCTACCCCATCCAGCGTCATGCCGCCCAGCACCGTGGCACGCCGACGCAGGCCATGCGCGCGCCCGTCTGCTAGCCACAGCCGCGCGCTGCGGGTTACCACCTGCGGTTCCGCCGAGCCCGCGACGATCTTCAGCAGATCCGCGCTCTCAGGACGCCGGACGGTTCCGGGGCGGCCGAGGGTGCGCACCGGGCCGACGATCCGCGAGACCCGGAAACACCGGGTAGCGCCCCGGTCCCGATCGTGTCCCACTACGTACCAGCGGCCCCGCAAGGACACCACCCCCCAGGGCTCGAGGGTGCGCGCCGCAGGCGGCGCGGCCGGATGTTTGCGGTGCGCGAACGTGACCGCCTGGCCGGCCTGCACGGCTGTAATCAGCGGGACCAGCGCTGGCTCGGTGGCGCGGACCCGTGGCTGGACCAGCATCGATGGCTCGGGGTCCACCTCAACCCCGGCGGCACGCAGTTTGATGAGTGCCAGGTGCGCGGCCCCAGCCAGCTGCGGGGAGTCCCACAGCCGGGCGGCCAGGCCCACGGCCGTGGCCTCGTCCGGCTCCAGGTTGATGTCAGGCAGCTCGTAATCCTGCCGGGCGATGCGGTAGCCCTCCCCCGCGTCGAACCCCGTCCTGCCGGTCTCCAGCGGCACGCCGAGATCGCGCAGCTCGGCCTTGTCCCGTTCGAACATCCGGAAGAACGCCTCGTCAGAAGGGGCGTCGGCATAGCCGGGCACGATCCGCCGGATCCGCTCGGCGGGCAGGTACTGGCGGCTGGACAGCAGGCAGATCACCAGATTGACCAGGCGCTCAGCGCGGGCAGCGGGCACGCGGTCAGCCTACGGCCGCCCGCTCAGAGCGAAGCGATGAGCCGCTCCACTCGCTCGTCGACCGCCCGGAACGGGTCCTTGCACAGCACGGTGCGCTGGGCCTGATCGTTGAGCTTAAGGTGAACCCAGTCGACGGTGAAGTCCCGGCCCGCGGCCTGCGCGGCGGCGATGAAATCGCCGCGCAGCTTCGCGCGGGTGGTGGCGGGCGGGGTGTCCTTGGCCGCCTCGATCTCGCCGTCGTCGGTCACCCGGTCGACCAGGGCCTTGCGCTGCAATAGGTCGAACAGGCCCCGGCCCCGGCGGATGTCATGGTAAGCGAGGTCGATCTGCGCGACCCGGGGGTTGGACAGATCCATCCGGTGCTTGGCCCGGTAGCGTTCCAGCAGCCGGTGCTTGATCGCCCAGTCGATCTCGCGGTCGATCAGGCTGAGATCCTGGCGCTCCACCGCGCCGAGGGTGCGATCCCACAGTTCCATCACCCGCTCGGTCAGCGGATCGGACCCCCGCCGCGCGATGTGATCCACGGCGCGGGCGTAGTACTCCCGCTGGATGTCCAGCGCGGAGGCTTCCCGCCCCCCGGCCAGCCGCACCCCGCGCCGACCGGTGAGGTCGTGACTGATCTCGCGGATCGCCCGGATCGGGTTGTCCAGGGTGAAGTCGCGGAAGGCGACGCCCTCCTCCACCATTTCCAGCACCAGGTTGGCGGTGCCCACCTTGAGCAGCGTGGTCACCTCAGACATGTTCGAATCGCCGACGATCACGTGCAGACGGCGGTACCGCTCGGCGTCGGCGTGCGGCTCGTCCCGGGTGTTGATGATCGGGCGGGAGCGGGTGGTCGCCGAGGAGACCCCTTCCCAGATGTGCTCGGCCCGTTGCGAGAGGCAATACACCGCGCCCCGCGGTGTCTGCAACACCTTGCCCGCGCCGCACACCAGCTGACGGGTGACCAGGAACGGCAGCAGCACGTCCGCGATCCTGGAGAATTCACCAGCACGGGCCACCAAGTAGTTCTCGTGGCAGCCGTAGGAGTTTCCCGCGGAGTCGGTGTTGTTCTTGAACAGGAAGATGTCCCCGCCGATGCCCTCGTCAGTCAGCCGGCGTTCGGCATCCACCAGGAGATCTTCGAGGATCCGCTCACCGGCCTTGTCGTGGGTCACCAGCTGGGCCAGGTCGTCGCATTCGGCGGTGGCGTACTCCGGGTGCGAGCCCACGTCGAGGTACAGGCGGGACCCATTGCGGAGGAAGACGTTGGACGAGCGGCCCCACGAGACGACCCGCCGGAACAGGTAGCGAGCGACCTCATCAGGCGAGAGCCTGCGCTGGCCGTGGAAGGTGCAGGTAACCCCGAACTCGGTCTCGATGCCGAAGATCCGCCGCTGCATGCCATCCAGCCTAGGCCGCGCGGGCCGTTCTGCAGGCCGTCCGTACGGGCTCACTTGAGCTGTGACCGTGCCAGGTTCGTTACCAGGAGTAGCCCGGTGCCGCCCCGTCAACTGGCCGCGCCGGGTCCGTCGGAGGACTCAGCCTGCGCCGGGTCAGCGGGTTCCTCCGCAGCCGGGCTCTCCGCGCTGCTGAGCAGCGCCGTGAGGGCGGCGCCCGTGATACGGCGGAAGGCCCGGCGCGGGCGGGACCGGTCCAGGACCGCGACCTCAAGCTGGCCCACGCCCAGGATCCGCTTACCGGCTCCGTTGACGTTGGTGGAGACCGAGCTCAGCGCGGCCACCGCGGCGTTGACGGCTTCCGCGGTGTCCATCTCCTGCCGGAACGATTCCTTGAGCGCCGTGGAGATGACGTCGGCCTGGCCGCCCATCACCACGAAGTCGGGCTCGTCGACGATGGAACCGTCGTAGGTAAGGTGGTAAAGCTGATCCGAGTCGGTGTCGGTGCCCACCTCGGCGACGCACAGCTCCACCTCGAATGGTTTCTGCTGCTCCGAGAAAATCGTCCCGAGAACCTGAGCGTAGACGTTGGCCAGGGCCCGCCCGGTCACGTCGCGGCGGTCGTAGGAGTAGCCGCGGAAATCAGCGTGCCGGATACCGGCCTGGCGGAGGTTCTCATACTCGTTGTACCGGCCGACGGCGGCGAAGCCGATCCGATCGTAGATCTCGGAGATTTTGTGCAGAGCCGTGGACAGGTTCTCCGCGACGAACAGCACGCCGCGTGAGTAACTGAGCACAGCGACACCGCGGCCTCGGGCGATGCCCTTGCGGGCGAGTTCCGAGCGGTCGCGCATGACCTGCTCGACCGAGGCATAGAACGGCATCGTCACAGCGGGGCTCCTGCGTGGAGACGGGATTGGCTGAGTGGAGACGGGAATTGCGGGATAGCCGAGATCAACGTCAGCCGCCGGGCGTTCGCTTACGGGCCTCCACCACGCTCTCGGCGACCTGACCGGCTTGCTCATCAGTCATCCGGACCGCCCCGTCGGCCGCGGTGACTGTGACCACCACCGGGTAGATCCCGCGGACGGGATCCGGCCCGCCAGTCGCGCTGTCGTCGTCTGCGGCGTCGTAGAGCGCCTCCACCACGACCCTGACCGCAGCGTCGATGTCCATCATCGGATCGTGCAGTTTTTTCAGCGACGAGCGGGCGAATACCGAACCTGAGCCGACCGACTGATATCCCTGTATCTCGTCGTACCGGCCGCCGACGACGTCGTAGGACACAATCCGCCCGGCCCGGTCCGGATCTGCGGCATCGACGTCATAGCCGACGAACAGCGGCACCGCCGCCATCCCCTGCATGGCACCGCCAAGATTGCCGCGGACCATGCCAGCTAGCCGGTTCGCCTTGCCGTTCAGGGTCAGCGGCACCCCTTCGAGCTTCTCGTAATGCTGCAGCTCGACGGTGAACAGCCGCACCATCTCCACCGCGATACCCGCTGTCCCCGCGATGCCCACCGCCGAGTAGTCATCGACGACGAACACCTTTTCCATGTCACGGCTGGCTATCAGGTTGCCCGCGGTCGCCCGGCGATCCCCCGCGATGAGCACCCCGCCCCGGAAGGTCGCCGCCACGATGGTGGTGCCGTGCGGGCTCGCCATGGGTTCGGTGATCGCTGGCATGCTGCCCGCCCGGTATCCGGGCAGCAGCTCAGGAGCGGTCGCGGCGAGGAACTCGGCGAAGGAAGAGCTGCCCACCATGAAGTGCGACGCCGGCAGGGCCGCGCCCGGATAGCGCCAAACCGGGGACTGGTCCATCGGCTGTGATCGTCTCCTCGCTCCTATTGCCACCGTCTCTGACATGCCGGATCCCACCGGTACAAGTTTGTCACAACCCGTTTACCTGCCCTGCCGGGCCTCCTCGCCCGGTGCGGGCTACTGACCTCCCTTTTGCACGTAGGCGCGGACGAAGTCCTCGGCGTTCTCCTCCAGCACATCGTCGATCTCGTCAAGGATCGCGTCGACGTCCTCTCCGAGCTTCTCCCGGCGCTCTTGCCCCGCTGGCGCGCCGTCAGCCGTCTCGTCGTCATCGCCGCCGCCTTGGCGGTGAACCTTCTCCTGGGACATCTCGCCTCCCGGACGGAAGTTGCCTGTACCCAAACAGTACTCAGCAACACCGACAACCGCTGCCGTGTTAGCCGGGTGATCAGCCCCTGGTGAGCGCCTCTACGAGCTCCGCGGCCGTTTGCGAGGCGTCCAGCAGCGCTCCGACGTGCGCCCGGGTTCCGCGCAGCGGCTCGAGGGTCGGGATGCGGACCAGGGACTCGCGACCCAGATCGAAGATCACCGAATCCCAGGACGCGGCGGCCACCTCCGTGGCGTAGCGCTCCAGGCACCGGCCACGGAAGTATGCCCGGGTGTCTTCCGGCGGCTTGGTGATGGCGGCGCGCACTTCTTCCTCGGTAACCAGCCGTTTCATCGAGCCGCGGGCCACCAGGCGGTTGTAGAGGCCCTTGTGCAGCCGGACATCGGCGTACTGCAGATCCACCAGATGCAACCGGGAAGAGGCCCATCCCAGGGCGTCCCGGGCCCGGTAGCCCTCCAGCAGCCGCAGCTTGGCCGGCCAGTCCAGGCGATCCGCGCACTCCATCGGATCCCGCGCGAGCGCGTCGAGCACCTCCCCCCAGGTGCTGATGACGTGCCCGGCGTCCTCGGTGGTGTTCTCCGATCCCCCGCCGCGGGCGAAGAACTGCGCGACCCGCTCGTGATAGGCGCGCTGCAGGTCCAGGCCGGTGAACTCCCGGCCACCGGCCACCTCCACCGTCGCCGTCAGGGACGGATCCCGGCTGATGGTGTGCACGGCCCGCACCGCGTCCACCAGCCGCAGGTCGTCGAACCGCTCACCGGCCTCGATCAGGTCCAGGACCAGCGCTGTGGTGCCGAGCTTGAGATAGGTGGAGTACTCGGCGAGGTTGGCGTCACCGATGATGACATGCAGCCTGCGGTACTTGTCGGCGTCGGCGTGCGGCTC
Source organism: Pseudonocardiaceae bacterium (assembly GCA_035712045.1). GTDB lineage: Bacteria > Actinomycetota > Actinomycetes > Mycobacteriales > Pseudonocardiaceae. The sequence continues at coordinate 740 of DASTBN010000851.1, read as the reverse complement.
GTCACGGGTGTTGATGATGCCGCGTTTGAGGGTGGTCTCCAGCCCGACTTCGACCTCGATGTAATCCGCGCGCTGCGAGAGCTGGAACCCAGGCTGCTCCCCCGCCGGCCCGATGCCGACCCGGCCCGCTCCGCAGACCACCTGGCGGGACACGAAGAACGGCGTCAACCCGGCGATGACCATCGTGAACGGCGTGGAGCGCGCCATCAGGTAGTTCTCGTGCGTGCCATAGGAGGCGCCCTTGCCATCGACGTTGTTCTTGTAGAGCTGAAACAGCGGCTGGTCAGGCACCGTGCGGGCGCGCAACGCCGCCTCTTCCATGATCCGCTCTCCGGCCTTGTCCCAGATCACCGCGTCGCGGGGATTGGTGACCTCGGGCCCGGAGAACTCCGGGTGCGCGTGGTCGACGTACAGCCGGGCGCCGTTGGTGAGGATGACGTTCGCCGCGCCGAGATCGTCCAGTTCCGGATCTGGCTGGGCGAGCCCGGGGACGCCCAGGTCGAACCCCCGGGCGTCCCGCAGCGGGGATTCCACCTCGTAGTCCCAGCGTGTGCGCTTGGCCCTCGGCACACCCTCGGCGGCCGCGTAGGCGAGCACCGCCTGCGTGGACGTCAGAATCGGGTTGGCCGCGGCGTCGGTCGGCGACGAAATGCCGTACTCGACCTCGATTCCGATAATCCTCTGCATAGTCGTCAAGCCTAGTGGGTCGGCGGGCCGCAACGGCACACCCGCCGCCCCAC
>DASTBN010000850.1:0-4406 GCA_035712045.1 Pseudonocardiaceae bacterium | reverse complement strand
CCCGGCCTGGCCGATGGATTTCTCAAGCTGATCGGAAATCTGGTGCGTAAGCTCACCGAGCAGGCCGGTGACCTGGCGTTTCTCGACCTCAAAGGCCGGCTGGCGAAACTTCTCCTGCAGCTGTCCACCCGGGACGATCACGTGCACGGCGTGGTCCTGGACGCGGGACTGACACAATCCGATCTCGCGGGGATGATTGGCGCCTCCCGTCCCGCTGTGAACCGCGCGCTGCAATCATTCGCCACGCGTGGCCTCATCGAGATCCAGGGGCGCGCCATCGTGATCCGGGACCTGGAGGGCCTGCGGCGGCGAAGCCAGGTGCACACGCCCATGGCCTCCGGTCATTCCCCAGACCACTGACCGGCCGCTGATCGATCAACACCTCACGATAGCGACTCGCGCGCATCTCCGCTGTGCCCGGGAGAACAGCCGCGTTGTCACCGCAGGCACGGCGGGGCGGACCCGCTGTCCGGCATCGTCGTGGCCCTCACGACACGCGTCTCGCCACGAGGTGGTGATCTCCTGTGACTACCGCCACCCTTGATGACATTCCCGCCGGTGGCATCAGCAGCACGGCTGATCTCCTGCGGGGGATCAGTGACGGGGACCCGGCGTCCTGGGATGAGATTCTCCGCCGGTATGGCCGGCTTGTATTGGCGACGGTACGGTCTTTGCGGCTGCAGGAGGCCGATGCCCTCGACGCCGTGCAGATGACCTGGCTGCGGCTGGCCGAGAAGGCCCACACGGTGCAGTCCCCCGAGCGGCTGGGCGGGTGGCTGAGGACCACCGCCCGCCGTGAGTGCCTGCGCATCCTGAGCCGGGGACGCTCCATGGTGGAACTCAGTGATGTCGGGGAGGTGGCTCTCGTCGACCCTTCGGCGGCCCCGGAGCAGCACGTGATCGACGCGGAGACCGCTCGGACGCTGTGGGAGCACGTCGAGGAGCTGGCGCCGCGCCGCAGGGCGCTGCTGTGGGCGCTGTTCACCGAGGGGCCCAGGCCCTACGCCGAGCTATCCCTGGTCACCGGGATCCCGCCCGGCGGGATCGGGCCCACGAGGGCGCGGGCCTTGCGGGAGCTGCGGAACAAGCTGGAGATGGCGGGTTAGGCGATCCGTGCCGTGGCCTCGGCGAGCCGGTCGTAGGTCTGGCGCACGTCGAAGGCCCGCGCGGCCAGCGCCGCGGTGCGCCGTTCGGCGGCGCGTAGTTCGGGCTGGGTGAGCCGTGAGATGAGAGCCCTGGCCAGCGCGTCCGGATCGTTCACCGGGACCCGCTCACCCACCCCGTCGGTGACCGCTTCGACGAGTCCGGGGATGTCGGAGATCACCACCGGGCAACCGCTGGCCAGCGCCTCCAGCAGGGTCAGCGACAGGCCTTCCCACCGCGAGGGCAGGACCACCACGTCCGCCGCCGCGTACCACGGCCGCGGATCGATGACCGGCGGCACGAATCTCACACCGGGTGGGGCGCAGCGGCGCAAAGCCGGCAGCAGGTCACCCTCACCGACCACGCACAGCAGCGCGGGGGGACGCCGCCGCCGCACCGCCGGCCACGCCGCCAGCAGCACGTCCTGCCCTTTCTGCCGGGTGACCCGCCCGAGGCACACCACCAGCGGCGTTTCCCGGCGCACCCCGAGCTCCTCCCGGGCGGCGATCCGCGCGGGCTCGTCGGCCGGCGTGAAATGCGAGAGATCGACACCGTTTCGGATGACGACCTGCCGGGCCACGACCCGGCGGTGCTGAGCGTGCGCGGCCTCACCCTCACCCACACACACCAGCAGGTCCGTCCAGCGCGCCGCGAGACGCTCCCAGGCCAGCGCGCCCCGGGCGGTGGCGCCCCGGGCGGCCAGCCAGGACCAGCCATGCGGCTGAAACAGCGTGGGCCGCCCGCCGCGCACCGCGAGCCGCCCGGCCAGCCCCGCCTTCGCCGAGTGCAGGTGCACCACGTCGGGCCGCATCGCGGCGATCAGCTGGCCTAGCCGCTGCGTCTCACCCGCCGTGGCCACACCGGGCGATCGGGTCGCGGGCCAGGACAGCCGCGCGACCCCCCGGGCGGCCAGCGCGGCGGCGAGCTGCCCGCCGCCGGGGCAGGCCACGGCGACCCGCCAGCCGCGGGCCCGCTGGTCAGCGGCCACCGCCGCCACGTAGCCGGCGACCCCGGCGTCGGTGGGCTGCGCGGCGTGCAGCACGCTCAGCGGGCTCATCGGTTTTGGTACCGGTTCCGGTACCACTTGGCGAGCAGCCGCAGCGACCCGTCGCGGTCCCCGACGTAGATCCGCGGGAGCGCGTGCGTGCTGGTCAGCGGTGAGCGCCAGATCGCGCATCCATAGTCATAACCGCTCGCGCGCACCGCCTCGAGGGCGGCCGCGTCCAGATGCCCGTAGGGGTAGCAGAAACCGGTGATCTTCTCACCGGTCAGCTCGGTCAAGGTGGCCCGGCTTTCGCTGACCTCGGCGACGAGCTCGTCGCAGGAGGTGAGCGAGACATGACGCATCCCATGTGAGCCGATCTCGATGCCGCGACGGGCCACATCACGGACCCCGTCGGCGTCCATCAGGGCCTTGCGCGGCCCCGCCGGATCCCAGGAGTTGGTTCCGCCGAGCAGTCCGGCGATCACGAACACGGTGGCGGTGAAACCGTAGCGGGCCAGCGCGGGCAGCGCGTGCTCATGGAAATCGGCATAGCCGTCGTCGAAGGTGAGCCCGACCAGGCCCGCTCCGGTTCCGGTGCGCCGGGCCGCCAGCAACTCGCGCATCGAGGTACCACGCAGCCCCCGCCGGTGCAGCCAGCGCAGCTGCCGCTCGAAGCGCCCGGGGCTCACGGTGACCAGATACGGGTCCTGTTCGTACGGTTCCACCGAGTGATACATCAGCACCGGGGGCAGGGACCTCCTCCGGCGCGCGCCGGGATGGCCCCCGGAGCGGTCACTCGGGCGATCATCTGGGCGGATGTCCTGGATCGCTTCGCTCATGCTGGCGCTCCCACGCTAGGTTCCGACACTCGCGACGGGCTTGCGCACTGGCACGTCCCGCACTGGCGCATCTCGCACTGGCGCATCTCGCACCGGCGCATCTCGCACTGGCGCATCTCGCACCGGAACGTCTCGCACCGGGACGTCTCGCACTGGGACGTCCGGGGCTGCGGCCAGGCGGGACGCGCCCACGTGCGGCGCCCAGGCGTTGCGCTGCGTGCCCCAGGCCAGGGTCACCGCCTCCAGCCGGCTATGCACACCCAGCTTCGCGAAGATCTTGTTTGTGTGGGTGCGGACGGTGTGCGCCGACATCCCCAGCTCGTCAGCGATCTCCGCAGGGCCGCGGCCCTGCGCGAAGCACATCAGCACATCGCGCTCCCGGGGGGTCAGCACATCCAGCGGGCCATCACGGCGCTGGGCCCGCCCGACGTCAGCCCGCAGTTCTCCCAGGATGTGCCCCAGATACTCGGGGGGGAAACTGGCGTGCCCGCGGGAGGCGCAGCGCAGCGCGTGGGTGAGTTCCTCGATCGAGGACTCCTTCGATACCCACCCATCAGCTCCGGCCCGCGCGGCTTCTGCGGCCTGCTCCGGGTCCCGGCTGGCGGTGAGCACCACGAAACGCGCCGGTGGCCAGGCCGCGCGAAACAGTGACAGCAGCGTGTCCGCCTCGCCCGCTCGCGGGAGCTCGACGGTGATGACATCCGGGCGCAGCAGTGTGGCCAGCCCATCGGGCTGCGGATCCCCGGTTGTGCAATGCCCGACCACGACAATGTCGGGTGTGGTCGACAGCTTGGCCGCGAGCGCCTCAACCAGCATCTGCTGGTCGTCGACCAGCAGCACCCGGACCGGGATCACACCGCGAACCACGTTGGACGGCGTTAACCCACTCACCCCGCTACCCCGTTCTCGTGTGGCCTTCCGGGCCATGCTGGTCGTGGTCGACAAGGTCGTAGCGGACCGCGAAGGTGGCCGCCTCGAGCCGGGAATGCACGCCGAGTTTGGTCAGCAGCGCCTGTACGTGGGAGCGCACGGTCGTGGTCGAGACGCCGAGCCGGGCCGTCATCGCCGGGGTGTCGAGCCCCTCGACGAGCAACACGAGGCACTCCCGCTCACGGGCGGTGAGGTGCCCTGCCAGCCGGCGGGCCTCCGAGACGTCCGATCGCGCGGAGCTCGCCCTCGGCGCGTCCAGCACCACACCCCCGCCGACCACCCGTTCCAGCGCGTGCACCAGCTTGCGGATGCCGCAGGTCTTATGCACATAACCAGCGGCGCCCAGCCGGACGGCGGCGCGCATTGACTCGGCGTCCCGGTCCGCGGCGAGTATGAGTATCCGGGTCGCCGGGCTCACCGCAATAATCCGGTTGATCGCGGCGATTCCATCGCCATCGGAGAACCGGCGGGACAGCAGGCAGATATCGGGCTGGTGATCGCGGACCGCC
>DASTBN010000849.1:0-2869 GCA_035712045.1 Pseudonocardiaceae bacterium | reverse complement strand
GCACCAATGATGGTGATCTTCTTCGCGCCCACTCTCGGCGAACGCCTCGGCGTCCAGGAAACTACCTGCCCAAGGTGTTCATTCACGGGCACCGCTGAGCTTGGCCAATCCATGACGTTGGTCCCCCTGCTTTGCCATGACCAATGCTTTGTTCCGTCCTTGGAGCTTCGGCATCGCGATGTCGTCATCTCTCCCGCTGGCCTAGAAACCAGCAACCATTAGAGGGGAGGGCGAACAACACCCGATAGGTACATCATGTTCAGCCACGATCGGGTGAACTATGCGACGGTCCGTTGTCGACGGACGCTGGCGAACCGTGCGCAGAACCCCGTCCGTTGCCCCAGCGACGGGCTGCGGCACCGCGGCAAGCAGCGCCGAGGTGAGCGCTACACCCGTGGACACCAGGAATACTGTGGCGGACCGTTGGCTTGCGTACGCGCAGCGGCAACCCCGCTGAGCACGGCAAGGCCGGTCACCGCGCCGAACCACTGGCTGGTGTTGATCAATCCGGACACAATGTCGACATCATCCGATCGGGCATGCACCATGGCAGCGGCATTGGTGGTAGTGATCACTAGCGGCAACCCCACCCCCAGGACCAGGCTGGGGAACAGCACGTCAGATACGGCTCGACGTTTCCGTAAACGCCTTCGTAGGGCGTCACCTCGGGCCAGCGGCGACGCGTCGCGTTCGCCGGGTCAGTCAGCCCGGCGATCGGATCAGGGCGCAAGGCCACAAACTCACCGTGGTGATAGCACTCCGCGAACTCCACCGTTATCGGCACCTGCTCAGTCGGCAACTCGCCCACCGCGCCGGTAACTCGTTCGTTGAACAGCTCGTCTGCGGCAAGGTACGTGTGATCAGCTGTTGGTGACGGTCACCGAGCCGACTTGTGAACGGGCGCTGATGTGGTGCGCGGAACCGGAGTCTTGGCGGACTGTGACCTCGGCGCTGCCGACCTGGCTGCCCGCGTCGACCGCATAGGCCGTATCCGCGGGCAGGCGCACAGTCACTGAGCCAACGTGGGTCTGCGCGTCCACGGTGGCCGGTGCCGCGGCGAATGCCAGAGTGATGGCGCCAGTGCTGGCCCTGGCGGTCACCGCGCGGCTGGTGAGTCCGGTGGCGTCGATGTCTCCGGTACTGGTAGTGAGGTTCAGCTCGCCAGCGAGTCCGGTCAGCGTGGCCTCGCCAACTTTGTTGTCGATCCGTGTAGCGAGCCTTCGCGGCATCTTGACCACATAGCTCACACCGCAGGCATCCGTGCCGTCGCTGACGGTCCCAGGCGGGCAGGCGTAGGTCAGGGTGAGCTGGCCACCCGTGACCACATGACTGGTTCGTGGCGGGTCACCGGTGTAGTGGAGCGTTTCGGTGACGGAAACCGCAGCGGCGTCCGTGCCCTCGATCCGCGTGCTCCCCACCGGGTTATCAATCATGAGGGACGTGAGTGGCTCGGCCACGGTATAGCTGTTCTCGCTGCTGTTCTGGCTGCTGGTCGCGCCGGGGCCGTGATCGCAGCCGCCAACGGCGAGCACGGATGCGATCAGCAGCCCGGCACTCAGAGGCGCTATCGGGTGCGCGCGGAGCGTAACCATATGCCGACCCTACGCGGCTGGCCGCGGGGCGCGCACCAGGCGGGCGGGGGCGGTGAGCGTGATCACCGGCCGGACCCGTCCCGGATCTCAGTGAGAACGCGGGTCATATCGGTCCGGCCGGCCGGTCCCAGTGATCACACGTCCAGGTAGCCCACGCCAGTCGTCGGATGTGATGCCGGTGCTGGATCGGGCGCCAGATCCATGTAGCCGACGCCTGGCTGAGTGGGGGTGGCAGCCGTGGCGCCCACAGCCACCGGACGCCCGGCGGGAGCGGGAGCGCTCGGAGCGGCTGGAGCCGCCGAAGGGATGACTTTAGCGGCGACAGCGTCCGCGTCCTCTATCAGCAGCGGCATCGCGCCCAGCAGGTCCGTGCCCGATTTGTTCAGGCGCTTGAGGCCCGGTCCGATCCCTTGAGCGTGCCCGGCCACCGTCCGCACACTCTGCAGGCAATCACCGAGAATCTTGGCGGTGCGGCTGAGTACCGTGCCGATCATGAACAGGTAGAACGCCAATCCGGCTATCAGGCAAGCGATGACCACTACTGTCATGACGATAAGAGTCATTTGAGTTCCTTTCCAAAGGGTGTTCGTAGGGTCCGGTCGCTCCCCAGCGCGAGCACGGCGGCCTCTGCGGCTGGCCCTGAGCGGGTTTCACCGTCGGTAGCGGCGGGCCGCACTACGATGGTGATCGTCGTATCAGGCCAGCCAGGACGGCGGGCCCGGCGGACTGCGGGCAGATTTCGAGCGCCCCTCCGCATTAACAGCCACCTTCCGGCCACGATGATCACCCATGTTCATGTTGGTCCCAGCAGTTGCGGGTAGTCAAGACAAAATGCCTTGTATCTGCGGAGAGATCTCGGATTTTCATCCGCTGTTGCCGGATCACCGCGTGGGCTGGCCGGATGAGCGCCGCGTCGCCCGTGCGCGGATAGCTCAGTGCCGCCTACCCCCACGACACGTACCCTCATCCCAGGTATGGCGCGGCGGGCCGGGGATGCGCACTCCTGCCGCGCCCTGATGAGTGCCGGTGCGCCGAGCGCCGGGGAGAAGGAGTGCGGTGTCAGCCTCTGAGCACGCGCGGGCTCTCGCGCTGACTGCGGCGAATGCGGCGGCCAGCAAGAAAGCCCACAACATCACGTTGCTCGACGTGTCCGATCAACTCGTGATCACGGATTGTTTCGTGATCGCCTCGGCGCCCAACGAGCGACAGGTCCAGGCCATTGTGGACGCGGTTGAGGAGGAGATGGCGGCGGCGGGTACCAAGCCGGTACGCCGTGA
>DASTBN010000848.1:0-2594 GCA_035712045.1 Pseudonocardiaceae bacterium | reverse complement strand
CACTCGGACTTCGAGAAGGGTTTCATCAAGGCCGAAGTCGTGTCGTACGGCGACCTGCTGGCCGCCGGATCGATGGCCGCGGCGAGGGCGGCCGGCAAGGTGCGTATGGAGGGCAAGGACTACGTGATGGCCGACGGCGACGTGGTCGAGTTCCGCACCGGACTAACCTCTAGTTCCAACAGCCTGGCGGCACAACGGTCCCCAAACCGATAACGCCGCCACTGCCCAACACGATCCAATGCGGACTCACTGCCCTCCGGGCGCCGCGCGAGGCGGTTTCACAGCTATTCACGCTGATTGCTGACGCCGGTCGGCGGCTCGCAGGGCCCGGTCGACGAGGGCGGGCTGGGGTCCGAATGGGGTGAAGACCGACACGACCGCGAGCAGCGGCCCGCGGTGCAACAGAATCAAGCGGCTGGACACGGTTGAGCCCTGAGCGGTGACGTTGACATTTGCGGCCCAGATGGTGTTCGTTGTCGTGCTGGCGGACACGGGTGTGATTGTCTCGGCGAATTCGAGGCCGTCGTGAGGGAAGCGGACGTGGAAGTTCGGGCAGCTGGGCAGCAGCGTGGTGATCCTTGTGAACTCTGCTGACGCTCGGTCGCCACTCGGATACCGCCGTACGACCTCCTGAACGGCGGCTAGTTCCGCGTTGCGGAAGAACGCGCGCCCTTCTCGGACGTCTGGGTCGCGGTTGGACTCGACTCCGTGGCCATCCCCGCTCCGAGCAGCCGGTCATCATTCCCAAGATCGCCGAACTCGATCGGATCCCGGAGATAGTCCTCCCATACCGAGGGCAGATCTTCGAGCTCGTCGGGCGCCACCACGCGGAGTACCTCAGCCGCCAGTAGATACCCAGGCACAGAGCCCACATCATCCTGCGGAGCCATCGTCCCCTCTCGAGCGCGAGCCAGCCCTGGCCAGCCCGGTCGGTGATCGAGCCTGTCCTGTGATTGCTATAGCTGAATGCTGGCCTTTTGTTACCCGTTCGACGGTGTTGAGGAACTGCGCCGTTCGAGGTAGCTCAGCGACTGTTCGAGCGCAGTGAGGTGATGAGACTGGCGGCGCGTCCGCAGCGATGGAGCATTCCGCCGCGCTCGATCAATGACCCGTCAGGGACGTCGGGGCGGAGCTGAGTTCGCACAGGGCGATGGCGATGCTCGCACCGGCCCGTGCGTTGTTCAGCAGCAGCGCGTGGTTAGCGGGGATAGTTCGCGCCCCGAGGCTCCTGGTGACCGACGTCAGCAGCCAAGGAGTGAGAGATTTCCCATATATGCCCTTCGCCGCCGCGTCGCTAAGCGCCCGTGCCGTTGCCCGCTCGACTTCGGAGGGCACGAGTGCCTGCTCTTCAGGACAGGGACAAGCGACCAGGACGCCGCCCTGCTGCCGAAGCCGGCGCCAGCGGATGAGGCAAAGCCGGGCGATGTCTTCTACCCTCTCTGTGTGCTTGTCTAGGACGAGCCCGCTGCTGCGGGCGTAGAAGGCAGGGAAATCTTGTGTGCCGAGCCCTACCACAGGCACACCCAGCGTCTCCAGCGCTTCCAACGTTTTCGGAAGGTCCAGAATGCTCTTCGCGCCGGCCGCCACCACGGCGACTGGATGGTGAGCAAGGGTGGGCAGGTCCGCGGAGACATCACCGGTATTCCCGCGGTGGACCCCGCCGATGCCGCCGGTGGCGACCACCTCGATCCCTGCGGCAGCCGCGGCGAACACCGTCGCCGAGACCGTCGTCGCCCCGTCCGCACCGCGGGTGATCGCCCATCCGAGGTCCCCGGCCGCGCACTTCACAATCTCGCCCGCTGCGCCGAGGCGCTCAATCTCATCGCGCTCCAAGCCCACCCGCACCCGCCCCCTGATCACCCCCACGGTCGCTGGCGTCGCTCCGGCGACCCGCACGGCCTCCTCAAGTGAATGAGCTATGCGAAGGTTTGCGGGAGACGGCAATCCGTGGGCGATCACACTGGACTCCAGCGCTACGACTGGACGACCGTCGGCCAGCGCCGCGCGAATGTCTTCACGGACGCCGATAACATCCACAGAAGGCATTCTGCCAGCTCCCGGCCACAGAACCCGACTACGCCAACCTGATCCCGGCCGCCGAACGCGCCCGCCTGGTCATCCTAGTATTCGTTCGAATCGAACGGAACCTTCGGAATCTCGTCCTGCGACTCCCGAGCCAGGTCCTGGCGGATCTCATCCGGGGGAGCGGGAACTCTTTTCCGCGGACTCATGAATCAGCTGCTAGGCTCCTGCGGTGGATGAGCATCGCCGCCAACCGATGACACCATTTCAAGAACGGCTGGCGCGAATGACGGTGCAGGTGATGGCGGGGTTGAACATCGTCGCCTTCCGACTGTCCGATGGCCGAGTGGGCGGCACGGCGCCCAGCGGCGCGCCGATCTGCCTGCTGACCACCCGTGGACGTTCGACGGGGCGGTTCCGCACGGTTCCGCTGCTGTTTCTCTGGCGCGACGAGGACATGGTCGCCGTCGCTTCGAACGGCGGCAGGAGCGTGGCGCCTCAGTGGTACCTCAACCTGCTCGTCGACCCTCATGTGGAGGTGAGCGTCGGGGATTGGCGGCAGTGGCGAAAGG
>DASTBN010000847.1:0-6886 GCA_035712045.1 Pseudonocardiaceae bacterium | reverse complement strand
GACGAAAACGGCCCGCCGAAGCCGAGCCTGGCCTCAGTGGTCGCAAACGCCGCGTCACCCGCAGACAGCCCCTGAGGTAGGAGGAATCGGCTGGGCCTGCGGTAGTACACCGCTCTGACAGTGTCGAGATCGACCGCATCGGAGCCGATGACAAGCTGTCCACGCCACCGCGTCGAGTCGTTCCGCACAGCCATGCGAATTCGAGTGGGAAAATCACCGATGTCAAAGCGCACTACTGAGGAAGACCGTTTCGTCAACTCGAGCTCGACCGCGTCCGCAGTCGAGTCGTCCGGCGCGGTGACCACCAGCACGATCTCCGGCTCTGCCGTCGAGCTGTTAGTCGTCGACATCCGTGTCGACAACCGAATCGGTCGAGCGAGTGCCGTCATTAATCGTCTCGCTGTTGGTCTGATAAGTCGACTTGGTCGCGATAGTGTCGTGCTTCTTGCCGTCAGATCTACTCGGCACGCCCAGCGTGGCGGCGAAGGGCCGCAGCTCGCCAGGCGTGTCTGCCACGAGCATCCGAACTCCGCCTGGGGAACCCGTCGGCAGCAGCATGGTGGCCGGATAGAGCGGATCAGATGTGGGCACGCGATCTCCTAGTTTCGGTCACCGGCACTGCTGCGGCTTTGATTGGTCACCCAGGCTTAGCCCCATGGAAAATGCTAGTAGATCGCGGTGCTTGGCGTCGAACTCACGCACGGCCGCCGACCGTGCGTAGGGCGCGGCAACGGCCCGGAACTCCGCAAGGCGGTGCATCTCGCGAGGCGAGTCGGGCCGAAGCAGGGACGCAGGAGAGTGGCCGCTTCGGTAGCAGTCGCGCAGGCCTGCTCCACAGCACCGGCCCCCGCCCGCGCGATTGCTGGATGACTCATGCAGTCCAGCTCGATCGCGAGAGAATCCTGGATCGAGCAGTACGAGTGCCCGCCGGATGTGTGGCCCGGCGTCCGCAGGCTTGCCAAGAGCGAGCAGGGACTTGCCGGCGAACTCTTCGCGTATGACCCGTGCACGGTGAGCTGACGGCGTCGTGCGCGGGAGGTGGTGCACTGTTCGCGTACGGGGCAGGGTCTGCGGGTGGCTGAGACGGGAAGCTGATCACGATGGCGTCGGTGCCGCGTTGGGTGACCAGGGTCCACGAGGAGCTGGTATGCCCTTGCGGGTAGATGGCCTGCTGGTGGTCGAAGTCGATGCTGAAGCTGGCGCGATCGAACCCGGCGCCGACGGCGTAGGAACTGATGGCGACGATTCGCTAGGTCACTCGATCCGCCGATAGCGGAGCACGCAACGTTCACTTGCGCAGCTGCCCCGCCCTTAGCCGCAGGCGGGCGTGGGCCTAGATGTGCGACATCTTCCTCGAAGAGTTCTGCGATTACAGATAGATCCGGACGCAAACCCTTTGTAGGAGCGATGTCACATGGTTCAATGAACGCGACGCTTTGGATCAGTCAACGCCAGGAGGGCGTGCTGTACTCTCAACAGTTCACTCCGACCCCGCCACCGTACGCGTTCAGCCGGACCGGGTGAAGGTGGGGCGTCAGGTGTCCCCTTCGAGATCGAGAATCCTCGAGGCAACAGGCTTGGCCGAATGCGTCGTCGCTCTCGCGGACGCCCTCGGCACCTAATGCGTGTACACTCGAGTGAGTGATTTCGAAAGAGCCATGACACCTCATACGGGTGACTCTAAGGTTAGGTCGGAGAGCCCGCCCATGGGGAGATGATCGTTATGGGGTCCAGATTTGCCACAGGGCTTGGCGAGGTATTCGTCACCGGACTGGACCGCGCCGGGATCAGCCCGGCCATGGCCGAACGTGGTTCGGTCCGCTATCCGAGCACTGGCATGTGGACGGCTTCCCAGGTGTTCCAGGCGGCAATTGTCGGCGCGGTCGCGCCGCAGATCCCCGACTGGTATGGGGCTGTAGGTCTGGCGGCCAACATCGCCGTGGTGGCACACAAAATACCAATTATGGCCTGGGGAATCGGCTATCGTGTCGGCAGCCCGGTCGAGCGGAGAGAGGACCTGCCCAATGTTCTCGGGCTCTGGTGGCATTCTCTGCCGATGATGGGTTGGTGGAACTGGTGAAGTCCGTCGCTATGTCGGGCGGATCCGGGGGTGCCAAGATCGCCATTTCCCGGTGGGTGGATGGGCTGGAGGTCAGTGCGGCTGTGGATCGGTCCAAATTAGCGAAGGCGATGGCGGAACGGATCACAGGCCTGGCGCAGCGAGCGATGGCCACGAGCATAGCGGGTGCGATGGCAGCGGAAGGAGTCTCCGGCATGGCCAGACACCTGGGTGGTGACATTACGGGCACGGCCGTCAGCACGGTGCGCTCCGCCCGGCTTGGCGGCTCCGTGGTCGTGGCGGGTCTCGATGTGTGGATCATGTTGGGCATCGCCCGGGAAGCCTGTTCCTACTACGCGAACAAGACGGCGTGAAAACCCCCGATTCTGCCCTCGACATACGGATTCACGCGGGGGCTGTTGCGTCGGTGGAGAGCAAGGTCAGGCAGGTTTGGTAGATGCGTCGTCGCTCTCGTCCAGTAGCAGCATTGCGGCCCAGCTTCACGGGTTCCGTTTCCCTCCGGATGTAACACTGGCCATTCATTGATACCTGTCCTAAGCTTGTCATTTAACCTTTTGGCTCTGGGCTTCGGCCTGATGGCGGCGTGTCGCCATGATTTGGTACGGCCATTGTTTGATCATCTTCGGGCTCCTTCCACAGATCGCGAAGAGGTGGTTCAAGTGGTAAGCGTGACACCCAAAACCCGGCTTGACCTGGGTCCCTCGCGGGCGCCCCATCGGGCCTGTTCAGGGGCAGGTAGACACCTGCCCGATCCGCCGACCAGCGTACGGGTGCCCGCCCCAGGTCAAGCCGGGTGTCGCGCTCACCACTTGAGCCCAAGCCCCTACGTCCCGTCCGAGACTCCGCTCGGAAGGGATGGCCCCTGGCGGGGCAGCGTTGGCCGCCGGTGATCGTGGTGGGGGTGGATCACTACGGTGTCGCGGTGGTTGATGAGCTCACCGAACGCTATGGCGATCTGCTGACCGGCAGCTATGACTGCGTGGACCGCATCGTTCTGAACGCCTATTTCCCGTTGGGGCATAACCCGGGTGGGTTCCGGGTGTGGTGGCGGCTGCTGCACGAGGACAGTGACGAGCTGCTGGACAACACACACCTGATGCGGATGGCCGGGCGGTTCTCCCGCCGGGTGCGGGCCTGGGCCGGGGCCCAGGGCATCCCGGTGATCGACTGCAAGCGGGGCGAGCGCAAGCACCAGCTCGCTGAGGACTACCTCGCCGGGCACACGGTAGGCACCGGGGTGTTCCTCATTCTCGTAGCCCGGTGCGCGGCGACGGTCTGGGACGTGCACCGGTCCGCGGAGGTCATCGGCAACATCGCCAAGAAGACCGCGTTTGTCAACCACTACTCGTTTCACATCATGGATCCGCGGTGGGGGCATGTGACGATCAAGATGTCCGGGCATCCCCCGTTCGCCGCGCAGATCATTCCCAGGCGGGCATGAGCACGTGGCCGCCCAGGCGCGGGCGGCCGGGATCGGATTTACTAAACAGGGCAACTGCTTCACCCGGGCTGCCGACCCCGCGGGCCTGGCTCAGATCGCAGACACCTTGTCGCATCCCGCGACCGCAGGGCGTCTGGGCCAGGTCTGCGACCGGTGGATCTATTCGGCGTGCCTGTGTTTCGAGTTAGACCTTAATGACCAGGTGCGCAGTGGGTTCCGCTACGGATACTCGGTGTTTCAGCTCGAGTACAGCCGTAATCTGATTTTCGCCTATGGTCGGCAGATGGACGGGTGTTCAACACCGTGGTCGACCGGACCCGCTCCCGGCTGGATGTGCCCACCCTGCGCACCCTGTTCGGCGCCAAGCAACGCCCAGGCCGCAACGGCACTCCCGAGCCCTCGCCCCGGCTGGCAGCCATGATCGAGAAACCTCGGTGGGACCTCACCCTGTTCAAGGTCCATTTCGGGCTCTTGACCTTGAAGGACTACACCAGGCGAACATGTGCTGCGCTTCGAGGCGATCACCCACAACACCAAACAACTACGCTGCGGCCGCGTCCTGGACCGCTTCGGGGAAATCGTCAGCCGGCTCACCGGCATGGCCGGCCGATTCCGCACCACGCTGGACTGCCTCGATACCGGCTTCCTGCCCGATCACATCCTCGATGAGCTGCCGCTACCTTCCCAGATCGGCACCACCCGCGCCGGCGGAATCGACCTGAACAAACCACGGACCCGCGCCGCGCTGAGCGCGGTGCTCGCCCTGGCCGCCGCACCCGGCGGCTTCACCGTCGCCGACGTGGCCGCCAGGGTGCACACAATCACCGGGAACATCGGCTACACCGTTCGCCACGCCGCCTACGACCTGCGCAAACTCCGTGGTAAACAGCTCATCACCAACCCGGCCGATCCCGCCGCTACCAGGTACCCGCACCAGCAGCCCGCACCATCACCGCACTTCTGACGCTGCGCGACCACGTCATCGCACCTATCCTCGCCGGCGTCCGGAGCCCCCGCACGGGCCGCAAACCCGCTCACTGGACCCGCATCGACCGCGACTACGAAACCCTCCGCATCCAGATGCAAACCCTCTTCCACAACCTCGGCATCACCACCGGAGCCGCCGCGGCATAGACAACTTTTTGTCGATCCGGGTCCCGCAAGCGCCTAGGCGGCGCGAGCACCCGCCGCAGGTCATATAGGTCGTCTCGTTCCTGTTCATCCACCAGTCCCGAGAAGGCGAACCTAACAACGTTCTACGGGTTAACGGTCCAACTCGCCGCGGATGAAGGCTTCGACAGCCTCGAACGCGTCGGCGTCGGAGTACTGGACCGGTGGGGACTTCATGAAGTAGGAGGAGGCAGACACGATGGGGCCGCCGATGCCACGATCGGCGGCGATCTTGGCGGCCCGGACGGCGTCGATGATCACGCCGGCGGAGTTGGGGGAGTCCCAGACCTCCAGCTTGTACTCCATATTCAACGGGACGTCGCCGAAGGCACGGCCCTCCAGGCGGACGTAGGCCCATTTGCGGTCATCGAGCCAGGGAACGTGGTCGGAGGGGCCGATGTGCACGGCGGCTTTGTCCATCTCGTGGGGGACCTGGGAGGTCACCGCCTGGGTTTTGGAGATCTTCTTCGATTCCAGGCGCTTGCGCTCCAGCATGTTCATGAAGTCCATGTTGCCGCCGAAGTTGAGCTGATAGGTGCGCAGCAGCTCCACCCCGCGGTCCTCGAACAGCTTGGCCAGCACCCGGTGCGTGATCGTCGCCCCGACCTGGGATTTGATGTCGTCGCCGATGATCGGCACCCCAGCCGAGGTGAACTTGTCCGCCCAGACCGGGTCCGAGGCGATGAACACCGGGAGGGCGTTGACGAAGGCGACGCCGGCGTCCAGGGCACATTGGGCGTAGAAGCGGTCCGCGTCCTCGGAGCCGACCGGGAGGTAGGACACCAGCACGTCGGCGCCGGACTCGCGCAGCACCCCGACGACGTCGACCGGGCGCTCGTCGGATTCGGTGATGACGTCGCGGTAGTACTGGCCCAGGCCATCCAGGGTGTGGCCGCGCGAGACGGTGACCCCCAGCGGCGGCACGTCGCAGATCGAGATGGTGTTGTTCGCGCTGGCCACGATGGCCTCGGAGAGGTCCCGCCCGACTTTCTTGGCGTCGACGTCGAACGCGGCGACGAAGCTCAGGTCACCGACGTGGTAGGCACCGAAGCGCACGTGCATCAGGCCCGGTACCCGGGTCGCGGGGTCAGCGTCGCGGTAGTAGTGCACGCCCTGTACCAGCGAGGCCGCGCAATTGCCGACACCCACAATGGCGACCCGGATCCCGGAACCGTTGCCGCGGCCTTCAGTCATGGTGCGCCCTTTCGGTGTCTCTCGCCGGTCCTCGTGCGACCGGGGTTCGCCTTTTCATGGGCGATCAGTTCATTCAGCCAGCGCACCTCGCGCTCGCTGGTCTCCAGGCCCATCCTGTGCAGCTCAAGCGTGTAGCGGTCGATCTGGTCGCCGGCGCGGGCCAGGGTGGCGCGCAAGCCCTCCCGGCGTTCCTCGACCCGGCGGCGGCGGCCTTCCAGGATGCGCATCCGCACCTCAGCCGGAGTCCGGGAAAAGAACGCCAGATGCACCCCGAACCCGTGGTCCTCCCAGGTGTGCGGCCCCGCGTCGGCCAGCAGGGTGGCCAGGCGCTCCTTGCCGTCGGCGGTGAGCCGGTACACCCGCCGCCCCCGGCACTGCCAGCCCGTGCCCCGGCAGGCGTGCAGCTCCTCGTCTTCGATGATGAAGCCTGAGCACTGCAACCGGCGTAGCGTCGGGTATAGCGATCCGAACGAGCAGGCCCGGAATGTCCCGAGTAGCCCGGTGAGGCGTTTGCGCAGCTCATAGCCGTGCATCGGGGCGTCATGGAGAACCCCGAGCACCGCCAGCTCCAGCACCCGGCACCTCCGGACACGCCGCGCCGATGTATAGCCGCACTATATCGCGGCGATACGTCATTGAGCACAGAGTGACGCCCCGCGCCGCTCGAACGCCCGAGCGGCGATCCCCCGGTGGTTGCGTAGGCTGTGAAGCATGCCGATCCCGCGACAGGTAGTGGACTACGCGCTGCAGCGGCGTGCGCTGCTCGCCGAGGTCCACACCGGCAGGGTCGGCCAGGCGGAAGTCTGTGACGCGACGCCCTACCTGCTCCGGGCGGCGAAGTACCACGGTGAGCCCAGCGTGGTGACCTGCCCGCTGTGCCGCAAGGAATCCCTGACCCTTGTCTCGTGGGTGTACTGTGACGCGCTCAAGCACGCGGCGGGCTCCGCCCGCAGCGCTGATGAGCTGAACCGGATGGCGGCGCTGTACGAGGAGTTCAGCGT
>DASTBN010000846.1:0-3598 GCA_035712045.1 Pseudonocardiaceae bacterium | reverse complement strand
CGGGCACGACTACAGCGGGGTGGGTAAGCCGCGGATCGACTGGACGGATCCGGCGGCCAGGGATGCGCTGGTCTCGGCGCTGGTCGAGGATGCGAACGCGGTGGTCGCGGCGTTCGCCGAGGCTGAGCTCGACGAGCCGGCCGCGGCGGCGCTGGCGTTGCTGGCGCTGGTCGCCGGGCAGGACGTGGAACCGGCCGAGGGCTCCGGCGGGCGCGACGGGCGGTGGCGGATCGCGCGGAAGGTCGCTCCGGACCGGGTGATCTCCACGGTGGACCCGCAGGCTCGGCACACCCGCAAGTCGCAGAGCAACCGTAAGGACGGCTACCGGGCGCACATGGTCGCCGAACCCGGGACCGGGCTGATCACCGATGAGGCGCTGACCATGGCCGCGGGGGCCGGCAACTCCGACGCGGCGATCGCGCGGAAGTTCCTGACCCCAGACGAGCAGACTCAAGACGAGCAGGGTGGTACGGCTTGCGCTGACGCGGCCACCGGGGCGGACCCCGTCCCCGGGTCCGGTCGTGACACCGCGGAGGAGGCCCCCGCCAGCGATGACGCCGCAACCGGCGACCCTGCCCAGAGCGCTGCCGCCACCGGCGCCGCTGCTGCTGAGAGCGCCGCTGACGACACCAATGCGCCCGGCCGCGTGGCCAGGACGAGGCTCTGACCTGGTACGGCGACTCGGCCTATGGCACGGGTGAGCTGCGTGGCGAGATCGAGCGGGCCGGACACCGCGCTGATCAAGCCCAAGCCGGTGCGGCCAGCGGTCACCGGCGGGTTCACCCTCGACGACTTCACCGTCGATGAGGGCTCCGGCTCGGTCACCTGCCCGGCCGGTCAGACCCGGCCGGTGTCAGCGGCCCGGACGGTGACCTTCGGTGCGTTGTGCCGCGACTGCCCGCTGCGCGCGGCGTGCACCACAGCTCAGAGCGGACGCACGATGGTCCCGCACGAACGCGACGACCTACTGCGCGCGGCCCGCGCGGACTGGGCGGCTGACCCCGCCCTGCGCGAGGAATACCGAACCTACCGGCCCAACATCGAACGCACCGTCTCCCAGGTCGCCACCCACAGCGGGCGGCGGATCAAGCTGGGCTACCACGGCACCACCAAGAACAACGCCTGGCTCAAGTGCCGCACCGCCGCGCTGAACCTGCGTAACCTCGCCGGCCGCGGTCTCACCCGCGTCGACCGAACCTGGGTCTTGGCCACCTGACCGGCCCCAGGGCGCCCGGGACCACCGAAAGGGAGGCCCACCGAGCACCCCGGGCAGCCCGGCGGCGGGCGCTCCCGCCCCATACCTGCCGTGCCCGGCCCCGCCGCAACCACCCACCAACAACTCCCCGGATACCGCCCGCAGTCCGGCCGGGCCACCACAGAGCAGCCCACGAACCGGCTTCTTCAGCGCCCTCCTAGGCGGGGGCCGTTCGCCGCGACGAGCTGGGTGCCCAGCTGGCCGCGATGCGCAGAACGAAGGAGGACCCAGGCGGGTCGGGATGGCGCAGTTCAACGCTGTCCTCGATGGGGATCGCGGCGGTATCGGAGGCGTCCGAGACGTTGCACGAGTTTTTCGCGTTGGTCGATAAGGTGTCGAACTCGGTGAGCTCTGAGCTCCTCAGCGAGGGGCGCGGGTTTCGGTACGACTTACCTGGAGTACCCGACGAACGCCAGGCCGGGCAACCTCAACTACGATCTTCACCCAAGTTCCGGAGGTCTGAGCCCGCTCCGAGGTCGCTGCGCGGCAAGAGTGGCCGTAAACCGGGCGGGCAGCCGGGACATCCCGGGTCGGCGCTAGCGCTGGTCGATAAGCCGGATGAGCGGCTGCGGCATGAGCCTAGTCCGTGCACCAGGCACGTGTTCTCCGCCGGGCTCGACCTCAAGCGGGTATATGGAGGGCGGCGCGGACTACGCCAGGCACCTGCCGTTGCTGCTGGGCAAGGCGTTGGAGGCGGTGTTCGAGTGCCCGCTGCGGGTGGTGGCGGCGGTAAACGGGCACGCCATCGGCGGTGGCTGCGTGCTGGCGTGCTGCGTTGACGTACGGGTCATGGCCGACGGTGACGGGGAGATCGGGCTGCCGGAGCTGCGGGTGGGGGTACCGTTCCCGCGGCACCCATCTGATGAGCCGCCGCAGACGTTGGCCCGCATGAAAGACGCCGCCGGCCGACTGGCCGGATACAGCCTGGTCATCGTCGACGAAATGACAACAGGATCCCTCCCACGGTCGGCTCACGTAGCTGTGCCGGTCAGGCGCTCCTGTATCTCGGCGACACCCGCGCTGAGGTACAGGGCTTCAGCGTCGTATTCAGCACGCGCACTCCGATTAGCGTCCTCGCGCTCGCACCGCAGCAGCTACGGATCAGTCTCGGCCGGTTACAGGCCAAGCTGCGTGAGCCGCATGCTGATACGTGGGTCGGTCGAAACCACGGGCGATTCGGTTCGCACCCAGGGATCGCCTCCGAAGTAGAGCTGGAAGATCTTCTCTGCGGTGCGGGTGGCAAGCGCCTGGCTCGTCAGGGTTGGGTTCGGGCCTCCGAGGCCGTTGGCCAGTGCCGAGTTGTCCGCGATGAACAAATGCTTGACCGCGCGGCTCTCCGCGTTGGCATCTAGCACCGAGTCGCGCTCCGACTCGCCCATCCGCATCGAGGATTGTACGTGCAGGATGAGCGGCGCCCAGTTGATGCGGAACACCTTCCGCGCGCCGGCACCGCGCAGCAGGTCAGCGGCCTTGCGGGCCATGAACTCGCGGTTGCGCTGGGTGCGGGCGCTGCGCTGGAACTGCCGGAACCGGACCTTTGGGACCGGCCCGTTCTCATCGGCCGGGAAGGCGGACAGTGTGACCCTGTTGTCCGGTTCCACGTCATCGTCGGTGATCACCAGCGTGTTGAGCACGTTGTCGATCCCGCCCTCGAGCAAATCGCGCAGCTCCGGGCCGAACACCCGGCCGGCCGGGCCGTCCCAGGGACCCGTCAGGCTGTGGCCGTTGTCGTACTGGCCGCGGATGCCGCTATCGGACAGCGCCGCGGCGAAAGCCTCCAGGCCCGGCGGCAGGCCTACGTTCTCCAAGCCGCCATGACCGGGCCAGTCCAGCCGGGCCGATGAGCCGACGCCCTTCGAGTTGCCGGTGTAGTGGTCAAAAGATCCGATCAGCCAGTCGAAGTAGTGGTCGGTGTATCCGCAGCCAACCCAATTGTTCGGGTTCGGCAGCCCGCTGTTGAACCACAGCCGTGGGTTCTCCGTGCACCCACCGGCCATCACCACGACCTTCGCGTTCTCCCGGCGCCGGTCGCCCGAGATATTGTCACGCCAGCTAACACCGGTGGCACTGAGCCCCCTCGCGCGTTTTTCTGTGTGGATCCGGGTGACGTAGGCATCGGTGATCAGCTCCACCGGACGGCCGCCCCGCGCCCATACGTCCGCAGTCAGGGCCATCGGGACGTAGCTGTTGTCGGTGGAACGCTTGGCGAACTGGTTGCGGGGGGCTGCGAGCGGCTGCATGCAACCCTGGAAGCAGTACCCGCAGAAGGTGCACCCGGTGGCCTTGGGATAGATCAGCAGGTTGCGGTCCGAGGTCTTGCCCGCGTTCCCGCCAGGCTGCAGG
>DASTBN010000845.1:0-4655 GCA_035712045.1 Pseudonocardiaceae bacterium | reverse complement strand
CGCAGGCCCGCGACATCCTGTCGCGCGTGGACCAGCTCGGCGCGGGCCACGCCGCGTGAGCTTGCCCCGCGCCCTGCTGCTCGACTCCAGTTTCCTGGTCGCCTACGAACATGAGCTGAGCCCGCGCCTTGCCCAGGCCGTGGTCGTGAACGCGATCACCACCGGTCGGCTGTTGATCGTGCCCGCCGTCTCGCTGGTAGTCGCCGGCGCCGAGCTGGGCGGTCGGCATCCCGACCTGTCCTGGGTACTCAACGACCCCACCGGCCCCGTGCAGGTGCTGGCGCTGTCGGCGACCAACGCGCTGGAGACCGGTGAGCAAGCTGCCCGCGCCGGGTCGCTGGACCTGGTCGCGCTCGAGGTGGCGCAGATCGTGGTGGAAGCCGCCGGGAGCCCCACCGCCGTGATGACTTACGAGCCCAAGCGATACGTCGGGTGCTCGGTGCAGGTCATGGACATGCAGCCCCGGTAGTGGCACCGTCATCCCTGAAGGACTGGACTTGTCAAGCTGGTGCCAGCCCCGTCTGGTGGATCTTTTTTTCGTTCTCCGCCGTTTTTGAGCAGCGTCGGTTGGGCATTGTCCACTTGTTGAACTTGGAGCCGCTGATGTACGCGTGGAACCTGAGCCAATCCCTCTGTTCAGTAGCGGAGATAGGACGGGTCACACTGCGTCCAGCTGTATTCCATCGCAGCCTGAATCCGCACCTCAGCCGTCGTCGCAATCCCTGCGGATCTGCGGCCGTATCCGTTGCGGGAAGCAGCGGGTCGGGCGGCACCGAGAGCGGAGGCGCACGCCGACGACGTCAGAGCACAGCTATCTGGTTGTGATCAAGGTTGCCGTCATCGAGGTAAAGGCGATCACCCGCGTAGTCGGGTCCCGCTTGGTTACTGGCGCGGGGGTTTGCTGATGAGGGCAGCTTCGTACCTGCGTCGGTCACGAAGCCGGTCACGCTTTCCGCTGCCGGGCAGCCGTCGTTTCGTTGAGCAGCTCACACAGCCGCACCGTCTCAGGGTCGGTCATCACGACGGTGGTCTTGATCGCCCCGTCGAAGGTCAGCCATACCCGCCCATTGCGGCCCAGTCCCTGCCGCGTGACGATCACCGTGGTGGGGTCACCCTCCGGAGTGCAGCCCTGCAGCGTCTCCCGGAACGTCTCGTCTGGGGTGCTACCGCTGCTCATCGTGGCGCACCGCTCTGAGCCGTGTACAGCAATGCTGGCGGCGCCAGCGCGGTGGTCAGGGTATTGATCATTGCCCGACCCTATGAACGGTTCCGGGTGGCAACCCCAAGGAAGTCTTGGGCCTGTTCCATAGACTTGGCAGGGTGCGGTTCACCGACGAGGCGACTGTCGGCGAGCGGGTGGCGTTCTACCGGCGGCGCAAAGGCATCACTCAAGAAGTACTGGCCGGACTGCTCGGGCGCGGTGTCGAGTGGCTTGCCCAGTTCGAGCGGGGCGCCAAGGAGTTAGACCGGTTGTCCACCATCGTCGCCGTCGCGAATGCGCTGGGCATCGAGCCCGCGAAGCTGCTCCCTGCCGCGTTCACCACTCGCCGTCGCGAGTTGTCCGATGCGGTGATCGGCACCGCGCCGGACAGTGTTGCCGCCATCAAGGCCGCGATGTTCCGATACAACGGGTCGGCACGAGTGCTTGGCATCCCCGACCGGCAGCCAGTCGGGCACGCCGAGCTAGCGGTACGGATCGACGAGGCATTTATCTGCTCTCAGACCGAACGCTGGTCACGGCTCGGTTCGCTGCTCCCGGACCTTATCGCCGACACCTGGCACGCCGCTCGCGCCAGCACCGGCGAACTGCGACACCGCGCGTTCGGCCAGCTTTCCCTGGTATGGCGGGTCACGTCCGGGATGCTCGACCGGATCGGTGAGAAGGATCTGCCCTGGATAGCCGCAGAACGAGACATGGCTGCCGCCGAGCGCAGCGAAGATGATCTGCTCGTCGCCGGGGCGGCCTGGCGACTGGCGGTGGTGCTGCGGCACAACGGGCGCCTCCAGGAGTCCATCGACGTGCCGCTCGCGACCGCCGACACGCTCCGGCCCCGGCTAGGTGAGTCTCCGCGGCACGCCTCGGTGTACGGCGCGTTGATGCTCAAGAGCGCGGTGGGCGCGGCGAGCACCGGTGACCACATAGCGGTACGTGACTTCGTCCGCGAGTGCGACCGGGCCGCAGCGATCACCGGCGATCGCAATGATTTCTGGCTCGCGTTCGGGCCCACCAACGTGGCTATTCACCGGGTATGGCTGGCCACCGAGATGGGCGACCCCATCGACGCCCTCCGCCAGGCAGAACACGTTGACGACACAGCACTGATCCCGGCCCTGGCCGAACGCCGCACCTCGCACCTGATCACCGTCGCCTGGTCGCACTACCTGCGCCGCCACGACGACGACGCGCTGATCGCACTGACCGCCGCCCGATCGGCCGCACCCGAGCAGCTGATGTTCACCCACCGCGTCCACGACATGCTGCGCCAAATGCTGCGCCGCGACCGTCGTGGTCGACGGGGACTACGCGAGCTGGCCGATTTCGTCGGCGTGCGATAGCCAGGCAGGGAAGGTGCTACCACCACCCGGTGGCGTGCCCCAGCATCACCAAGAGGACGTTACCTCATACACTTCCGGTCGCTGGATCGCCGATCGGCGCGGCGTGCCTGCTGGACCCTGCCGGTGGCGATGCCTACCGTCGCTTGAGACAGGAGAGCTGACACCACACTAATCCTTCAGCTCAGGTTGAGGGTTTCGCCACGCCGAGGAGAGCAGGACTTGCCGGAAATCGGTGGGTGTCGGCAGCGATTGAGGAAGGCCGCACTGTGAGGCACAGCGACTCTGTGAGGCATCGCGACGGGATGTCCCAGGACGGGATGCAGACCGGAGGCGCACGCCGATGACGCCAGCGCACAACTATCTTGCCGTGATCAAGGTCGCCGGCGTTGGCGGTGGCGGCGTCAACGCGGTCAACCGCATGATCGAGGTCGGGCTGGGCGGGGTCGAGTTCATCGCGGTGAACACCGATGCCCAGGCACTGCTGATGTCCGATGCGGACGTCAAGCTCGACATCGGGCGGGAACTCACCCGCGGTCTAGGGGCGGGCGCCAACCCGGAGGTCGGCCGCAAGGCAGCCGAGGATCACCGGGAGGAGATCGAGGAGGTTCTCCGGGGCGCTGACATGGTGTTCGTCACCGCGGGCGAGGGTGGCGGCACGGGCACCGGCGGTGCCCCGGTGGTGGCCAGCATCGCCCGCAAACTGGGCGCGCTGACCATCGGCGTGGTCACCAGGCCGTTCACTTTCGAGGGCAAGCGTCGGGCGAACCAGGCCGAGGACGGCATCGCTGAGCTGCGCAACGAATGTGACACCCTGATCGTGATCCCCAACGACCGGCTACTGCAGCTCGGCGATGTCAACGTGAGCCTGATGGATGCCTTCCGCTCGGCGGATGAGGTCCTGCTCTCCGGAGTCCAGGGGATCACCAACCTCATCACCACCCCTGGCCTGATCAACCTCGACTTCGCTGACGTGAAAAGCGTGATGTCCGGGGCGGGCAGCGCGCTGATGGGCATCGGATCCGCCAGGGGAGAGGGCCGCGCGGTGCAAGCCGCTGAGAAGGCCATCAACTCGCCACTGCTGGAAGCGTCGATGGAGGGCGCCCGAGGCGTGCTGCTGTCCATCGCTGGCGGCTCGGACCTCGGCCTGTTCGAGATCAACGAGGCCGCGTCCCTGGTTCAGGAGGCCGCGCATCCCGAAGCGAACATCATCTTCGGCACGGTGATCGACGATTCGCTGGGTGACGAGGTCCGGGTCACCGTGATCGCCGCCGGGTTCGACTCCGGGGTGCCCTCACACAAGAAGCTGGACCCCAGGCCGGTGGCCACACGGTCGGCCGCCACCGGGCAGGCGGGCAAGGTCTCCCGGCCGCCACCAGCGTCGGCACCCAGGCCGGCGGCGGCCCCGGCCCGGCCCGCACCCCAGACCAATCCAGCGCAGATCAATCCAGCGCAGACCAATCCAGCGCAGATCAATCCGGCGCAGACCAGTGTTGTCACGGCCAGCCCCGTCCAGTCCAGCACGGTCGCGCCCACTCCCGGGGCCTGGCCTCACGCCCCGGGAACCCGGCCACCGGGCCGCGCGGTACCTGTCGTCGACGACTTCGACGATGATGACGAGGTGGACGTACCCCCGTTCATGAGACGGTGAGCTCCATCCGGGTCCGGCGGGTGATCACGACCCGGGATGGCGGGGCATCCGGCCCGCCCTACTCCTCATTCAACCTGGGCGGACACGTCGGTGACCGCCCAGAGGCTGTCACCGCCAACCGGGAACGGCTGGCTGAGGGTATCGGCCTTCCCATCGAGCGCCTGGTCTGGATGGAGCAGGTGCACGGCCGGGCGGTCACCGTGGTAGAGGGTCCCCGCGCCCAGCCGGTACCAGCCAGCGACGCGCTGGTCACCCGAGCGCCCCGGCTCGCGGTCGTCGCGCTGGTCGCCGACTGTGTTCCGATCCTGCTCGCCGACCCGGCTCAGGAGATCGTCGCCGTGGTGCACGCTGGCCGGGCGGGGTCCCGGGCCGGGGTGCTGCCCGCCACCCTGGAGGCGATGCGCTGTCTTGGCGCGCGCCCCGAGAGGGTGGAGGCGCTACTCGGGCCCGC
>DASTBN010000844.1:0-11150 GCA_035712045.1 Pseudonocardiaceae bacterium | reverse complement strand
GGCCACACGATCGCCTGCTACCAGTGCCGCTGCTGCGCGAAGGCCAGCCCGCCGACCCTGCCCCGACCCTGCACGACGCCCGCGAGCACCTCACCACCACTCTCGCCACCCTGCCCCGCAGCGCCTTCGGCCTCTCCTCCGGCGCCCCCACCCTCCCCACCCGCTTCACCCCTGATCCCCTCCCCCCGTGATCCCATCCCCCGATATGGAGACATATCGGGGTTTCGGAGGCACGCGGAGCCCGATATGGGGACATATCGGGGTGAATCACCCCGATGGGCGGTGCGGGGGCGAGAGAGTAGCGTGCGGGCCGTGCCGGAGGTTGGGGAGCTGCTGACGGCGGCGGTACGGGCGCTGGGCGGCAGCGAGCGGGCCGGCCAGATGCGCATGGCCGAGGCGGTGGACCGGGCGATCCGCACCGGCGAGCATCTCGCGGTGCAAGCCGGCACCGGCACTGGCAAATCGCTGGCCTACCTGGTGCCAGCGATCCGGCACGCCATCGACGCCGGGACGACCGTGGTGGTGTGCACCGCGACCATCGCTCTGCAGCGGCAGCTGGTGGACCGTGACCTGCCCCGGCTGGCCGGCGCGCTGGAACCGCTGCTGGGCAACGCGCCGAGCTTCGCGATCCTGAAGGGTCGGCGCAACTACCTGTGCCTGCACCGGCTGAACGCGGGGCCGGGCGATGAGGGAGAGGACCTCTTCGACGCCGCTGCGGCCGCCTCCCCGACCTCAGTGCTGGGCCGCGAGATCACCCGGCTGAACACCTGGTCCGCGCAGACCAGCACCGGGGACCGGGACGAGCTGGTGCCCGGTGTGACCGAGCGGGCCTGGCGGCAGGTGTCGGTCAGCGCCCGGGAATGCCTGGGCCTGTCCCGGTGCCCGGTCGGCATGGACTGCTTCGCAGAGCAGGCCCGGGCCCGGGCTGGCCGGGCCGAGGTCGTCGTCACCAACCACGCGCTGCTGGCGATCGACGCGATGGGTGATCGCCCGGTGCTGCCCGAGCACGACGTCGTGATCATCGACGAGGCACACGATCTGGTCGACCGGGTCACCAGCGCGGCCACCGAGGAACTCACCGCGCCGATGGTCGAGACCGCAGCCCGCCGCTGCGGCCGCCTCATCGATCAGAAGATCGCCGACGAGCTGGCCGCCGCCGGTGATGGGCTGGCCCTGCTGATCGGCCGGGTCCCCGCGCAGCGCTGGGACAGCCTGGATCCCGCGGTGGCCACCGGGCTGGCCGCGGTGCGTGACGCGGCGCATGGCTGCATCACCGCGCTGGGGTCAGAGCGCCGGGAGGACCCCGATGTCGCCGCCCGGCGCCGGCTCGCGCTGGCCGCGCTGGAGCAGGTGCACTCGGCTGCGGGCCGGGTCGTCGTGGCTTTCCCGGACAGCGAGACCGACCGGCGCGATGTGGTGTGGCTGGCGGAAGAGACCGTGCGCGGGCGGGTGCTGCGGGTGGCGCCGCTGCGGGTGGATGGCCTGCTGGCGCAGCGGCTGTTCGCGAAGCGCACGGTGGTGCTCACTTCGGCCACCCTCACCCTCGGCGGGAATTTCAACACCCTCGCCGCCCAGTGGGGCCTGCCCCGGCAGCGGCCGGGCTCACCGCCCGCTGCCGGGACCGCCACCGAGCGGCCACCGCCCGCCGATGACGACGGCGGCCCGGCCTGGACGGGTTTCGACGCCGGTTCCCCGTTCGAGCACCACCGCTCCGGGATCCTCTACACCGCCGCGCACCTGCCCCCGCCGGGCCGAGACGGGCTGGCACCGGCCTACCTCGACGAACTCAGCGGGCTGATCACCGCGGCGGGCGGGCGCACGCTGGGCCTGTTCTCCTCGATGCGGGCCGCGAAGCAGGCCGCTGAGGCGTTGCGGACCCGGCTGAAGGTTCCGATCCTCTGCCAGGGCGAGGACGCCACCGGCCTGCTGGTGAAGCAGTTCTCGGAGGACGAGCCAACCTGCCTGTTCGGCACCTTGTCGCTGTGGCAGGGCGTCGACGTGCCCGGCCGGTCGCTGTCCCTGGTGGTGGTCGACCGGATCCCCTTCCCCCGCCCGGACGACCCCCTGAGCTCGGCCCGGCAGCGCGCGGTGGCCGCCCGCGGCGGCAACGGGTTCCTCGAGGTGGCCGCCACGCACGCCGCGCTGCTGCTGGCCCAGGGCACCGGCCGGCTGCTGCGCTCCACCGAGGACCGAGGCGTGATCGCCATCCTGGATCCCAGGCTGGTCACCGCCCGCTACGGCGCCTTCCTCCGCGCTTCCCTCCCCCCGTTCTGGCCCACCACCGACCCCGCCGTCGCGAAAGCCGCCCTCACCCGCCTCGTCAGCACCTGACATCTCTCCCACCCACCCGATGTGGAGACATATCGGGGTCAGCAGGGCACCATAAACCCCGATAAGTCTCCATATCGGGCTTCATATGGGTGCGAATTGGGCGGCGACGGTGATGGTGCCGGGGGGTACTTCGGTGAAGCCAGCGTCCCGGACGGCGAGTACCTGGCGCTCCCGCCAGGCGCGGTCAGGCCGCTCGTCCGCAGCCAGCGCGGCCCACTGCTTCGCGGACGCGGTGCGCACGGCGCAACGGTAGCCGTGCGCGGCCCAGCGGCTCAGCCGCCCTGCCCAGCCTTCGGCGGCGAGCAGCGCGGCCAGCAGCATGGTGGCGTGCCCTACCTGGGCTGCGGCTTTGCCCACGGTCATTATCAGTTCCGGGCGGAGCCAGAGCACCGGGAGCCCGTGCTCGGGCGGACCGGGGTCATCAGGGGGCACGTCGGTGCCCCCGACCTGGAGACGCGTCACGGTTCGCGGCATGTCCGCGACCAGCCAGGGCACCAGCGCGCGCACCTCGGCGCCGTGGCGCTCGATCGTGATCCCGGGCAGATCGGCCACCGCCGCCCAGTGCGCACCCCGGGCTCGCCGGGTGACCTTGCGGATCCGGCCCGCTATCCAGGGCACGACCTCGGGATGCCATGGACCACCTGGCAAGGCACGCTCATCCAGACACAGCGCGACCGCCGCCGAGGCCGCGGCCTCGAGCAGGGCACTTCGCGGTGGCGCCGAGTCCCGCTCCAGCCGCAGGATCAACGGCATCGCGCGCACCGATTCCGGGTCCTCCTCGGCGGAATCGGCGCCCACCGGCAGTCCCAGCCAGCTCGCGTACCGGGCCGCGAGGGGGGCCAGCAGCTGTGAGTGAGAATGCGAGTCGCAGGTCGCATCGCCACTCACAGGGGCACCCTGCGCAGCAGCCCGTCGGCGGCGTCGGCGGCTTCTACCTCATCCCGGGTCACACCAAGCACGAACAGCACGACGTCCAGGAACGGCTGGGTGATCGCGGCGTCGGCGACCTCCCGTAGCGCGGGTTTGGCGTTGAACGCCACCCCTAGACCGGCGGTGGTGAGCATGTCGATGTCGTTGGCGCCGTCCCCGACCGCGACGCACTGGGCTAGCGGGATCCCGAAGTGCCTCGCCGCCCGGCGCAGCGCGTCGGCCTTGCCCGCCCGGTCCACCACGGGCCCGATGACGTGACCGGTGAGCGTGCCGTCGCGGATCTCGAGCTCGTTGGCGGTGCAGAAGTCCAGCCCCAGATCCCCGGCGAGGGGCCGCACGATCTGGGTGAAGCCGCCGGAGACGGCTCCGCAGCGGAACCCGAGCCGTTTGAGGGTCCGCACCGTGGTGCGCGCCCCGGGAGTGAGCCGCACGGCCTTGGTCACCTCGCCGAGCACGCTCGCGGGCAGGCCCGCCAGCATCGCCACCCTGCGGCGTAGTGACTGGGTGAAATCCAGCTCCCCGCGCATCGCCGCTTCGGTGACCGCTTTCACCTCGGCGCCGCAGCCGGCGTGCTCGGCGAGCAGCTCGATCACCTCGCCTTGGACCAGGGTCGAGTCGACGTCGAAGACCACCAGCCTCTTGGCTTTGCGGTGGATGCCGATCCGTTCGACCGCCAGGTCGACCTCACTGCGCCCGGCGAGCTCGACCAGGGTGGTGCGCAGGGCGGCGTCGGCGGCCTCCGGATCATCCCCATCCGGCACCGACACCAGCAGCTCCAGCCCGGTGACCGGGTAGTCCGCGATCCGCCGGATCGCGTCGATGTTGATGTTCATGGCGGCCAGCGAACGGGCTGTCTCGGTGAAGGCCCGGGCCGTCACCGGCCGGCCCAGCACCAGCACGACGTGCGTGGAGGGGGGGACCATCGCGCTGACCGCGTCAGCGCCGACCTCGACCTCCAGGTGCATCCCAATGCTGGCCATGGCGTGCTCGGCCGCTTCCTGCAGGTCCTCGGGATCCGCCGTGGTCACTACCAGCACGCCGAGGATGATCCGGCCGCGGATCACCACTTGCTCGACATCGAGGATGTCCACGCCGTGCCTGGTCAGCGCGGCGAAAATCACCGACACGACCCCAGGCTTGTCCTTCCCGGTGACAGTCACCAGCAAGGTGCTAGGCCGGCTGCCGGTCACGTCTCGCGCGGACCGCCAGCCCCGGAACCCACAGCGGGCGGGTGCTTGCCGTGCCCGCTTTCCACGAGGATGCGCTCCGACATGTGCGGGTAGTGCAGCTCGAAAGCGGGTCGCTCGGAGCGGATGCGGGGAAGCTCGGTGAAGTTGTGCCGCGGCGGCGGGCAGGAGGTGGCCCACTCCAGGGAGTTGCCGTACCCCCACGGGTCATCGACGGTGACTACCTCGCCGTAGCGGTAACTCCGGAACACGTTCCACAGGAACGGCAGTGTGGAGGCGCCCAGCACGAACGCGCCGATCGAGGACACCATGTTCAGGGTGGTGAATCCGTCGCTGGGCAGGTAGTCGGCGTAGCGGCGGGGCATGCCCTGGTTGCCCAGCCAGTGCTGCACCAGGAACGTCAGATGGAACCCGATGAACGTGGCCCAGAAGTGAAACTTGCCCAGCGGCTCGTCCAGCATGCGCCCGGTCATCTTCGGGAACCAGAAGTAGATTCCGGCGAAGGTGGCGAACACGATGGTGCCGTACAGCACGTAATGGAAATGAGCCACCACGAAGTAGGTGTCGCTCACGTGGAAATCAATCGCCGGGGCGGCCAGCAGCACGCCGGTCAGGCCACCGAGCAGGAACGTGATGAGGAAGCCGATCGCGAACATCATCGGCGTCTCGAACGTCAGCTGCCCCCGCCACATGGTGCCGATCCAGTTGAAGAACTTGATACCGGTGGGCACCGCGATCAGGAATGTGGTGAACGCGAAGAACGGCAGTAACACCGCTCCCGTGGCGTACATATGGTGCGCCCACACCACCACGGACAGCGCGGCGATCGACAGCGTGGCGTAAATCAGGGTCCGGTAGCCGAAGAGCGGCTTGCGGCTGAACACCGGGAAGATTTCCGAGACGATACCGAAGAAGGGCAGCGCCACGATATAGACTTCAGGGTGGCCGAAGAACCAGAACAGGTGCTGCCACAGGATCGCCCCGCCGTTGGCCGGATCGAACACGTGCGCGCCGAGCCGCCGGTCGGCCTCCAGGCCCAGCAGCGCCGCGGTCAAGATCGGGAACGCGAGCAGGACCAGCAGCGACGTCACAAAGATGTTCCAGGTGAAGATCGGCATCCGGAACATGGTCATCCCGGGCGCCCGCAGGCAGACGACCGTGGTGACCATATTCACCCCGCCCAGGATGGTGCCCAGGCCCGCGAGCACCAGACCCATTATCCACAAATCCGCCCCCGCGCCCGGGGAATGGATCGCGTTGGACAGCGGTGTATAAGCGAACCAGCCGAAGTCGGCGGCGCCACCAGGTGTGAGAAACCCGGAGATCACGATGAGGCCGCCGAATAGGAACGCCCAGTAGGAGAACGCGTTGAGCCGCGGGAAAGCCACGTCCGGCGAGCCGATCTGAAGAGGCAATACCAGGTTGGCGAAAGCGAACAGAATCGGCGTCGCGTACAGCAGCAGCATGATGGTTCCGTGCATGGTGAACAGCTGGTTGTACTGCTCATTCGACAGGAACTGCAGCCCCGGGCGGGCCAGCTCCGCGCGCATGAGCATCGCCATGCTGCCACCGATGAAGAAGAATGCCATCGACGTGACCAGATACAACATGCCGATCACCTTGTGATCGGTGGTCGAGATCAGCCCGAGCAGCGTGGAGCCCTTGACCGTCGGACGCACCGGACGCGGCCGGGTCACGATCGGCTGGGGCGCGACAGCCGTCACAGCTTCCCTCCTCGCTAGTCCCGGACCCGCCAACCACGGCCCTGACCCATGACAGCCGCAATCGTCGTGGTCCAGCTCTGATCGTAGCGGCCACCCCCGGCCGCGTTACCAGCCCCTCAGCACCGCGTTCCGGAGACAGGCCGCTGCGAGGGGGCTCCGATAACCGCGATCCGCTCCCGGGAAGCAGTCGCGGCGGCGGGCGGTCAGGCTGAGCGCTGGCGGGCGGCGCGGCTGCGACGGACCTCGTCCATGTCCAGGGCACGGGCTCTGGCCACCAGGTCGTCGAGGGCATCCAGGGACAGCGCGCCAGGTTTGGCATAGAGGACGAGCCCATCCCTCATGACCAGCAGGAAGGGGATGGACATCACCCGGAAGGTGGCGGCGAGATCGGGCTGGTCCTCGGTGTCGACGGTGCCGAACAGGACATCGGGGTGGCGCTCGGACACCTCGTCGAATACCGGCCCGAACATCCGGCAGGGGCCGCACCACGGCGCCCAGAAATCGACCAGCGCCAGATCGGCGGCCAGCACCTCAGGGAAATTCTCCGTCGTCAGCTCGACCGTCGCCATCGCCACCTCCGCAGTGAGACCCCCGTGGTAGGCGGGAACGCCGACCGGGCCGCGCCCATTCCCGCACGGACGCGGTTCGCGCCAGGCCCGGACGTGGTCTTCAGCGGGCCGAGGCCGCCGCGGTGGCCACTGGCGCGCCGCCTGAACCAGGGTCGCCGACTCGTTCAGCCAGTTGAACGGTGCTGTGCCCGTTGACACACGAGGCGCGCACGTGCTCGAGGGGACCGTCGGTGCTCTCCAAGTGGAACCAGCTCTCCACGAACGCGGGCAGGGCACACATCGGGCACGACGCTATCTCGATGTCGCCCATATCCGAGACGATCGAATTTCCGCTAGCAAAGGACATCCGCACTCCATCGGCTCCAGATGGGTTGAGCGACCAACCGTCGGCCGCCCAACCCTGGTTCTTGACGGGGCGCGATCCTCGCACAGAGGGTTTTACCGGCACAAGCGGGAAAATAGTTAATACTTTGTCCGCATTGCCGAAAGATTCGTACCCCTTGTCCCCTTTTTGCGGATGCAATCTGGCGGATAGCGATTACGATCACGTTCGCGCACGGAGCGTGGCGTCTCGATCGCGGCGGGAGCGGAACCTACAGGGGCGGCTTCTGGAGGAATACCCGGTTGACGTTGGTGACGTAGCGGCCACCGGCGATATCACCAGGAACGACCAGGCGCGGCCCGTCGGCGTCCAGCGGGCGGCCGTCCTCGCTCGTCGCCAGGAGCACCTGCTTATTCTCGAAACTAGGGTCGATCTCACCGTAGGCGACCAGCGCGCGGTACCCGTCGGTCGCGCTGACGCTGATGAAGTAGCGCAGCTTGTCGTTCTTGATGTCTGGGTCGAACTTCGGGCCCGCCTGAGTGAGCACGTCGAGCAGGAGCGGGCCAACGTAGACGTGATGCTGCGTGCCGCTACCCGCCTTGAACGTCACATCGACCGTTTTGGCCGGCAGTGCCCGCAGGTCCTCCACACTCAGGATCCGCGAGTGCTCGATGTCACCGATTAGCAGGACCTTGCCCGCTGGCAGGCCTATCGAGGGGGGCGGGCCAGACGCGGAGGTGCTCGCGACAGCGCTGGCGCTGCCGAATGCCGTCAGAGCGAGCACCGCGATGGCAGCGAGTGACCGCCAGACGCGTGGACGAATCACGGGGATCGATTCCTTTCCAATGAGTGGCCACGGCGCGGGTGACGCCGGGCCGGGGCCAGCCGCCGTCAGGTCAGCGGCGCGATCCGTGGCCAAGCGCGAACGGGGAATGCCGCTGGACGCGATACCGGCGCTCGCGCACCGCACCTGCGGATCGCACACCGGACATCTCCCGCACACACGGATTTCACGGTAGGAGACGGTGAGCCCAGGAGGTGAACGGCGGAAGGCCAGCGATCGAGCGAGGGACTACAAGAAACCCCACGAGGGACAACCACCCCAGGCCACCCGTCGGGGGCCCTCAGCTTTGGTACTGCTGCTCCAAACGGGTGAAGACGGCGTCCTGCCGCTGGCCATCTGACACGACTCCCAGGAGCCGGGTGCTGGTCATGCGGTGATCCGGGCTATCCGGGAGCGCAGCGCGGCGTGCGCTTCCGCAGCATCCACCCGGGTGGAGACGCCACCTTGGAGCACCCGCTTCCCCGCCACCCAGACGTCCCGCACCGCGCGAGCCCCGGCCGCCCACACCAGATTGGCCAGTAACTGGCCGTCCGGGACGTCCAGGCCGGTGGCGAAGGCCGGGTCGTCGGCTCCGAGGTGCACGAGATCCGCCCACCCACCCGGGCGCAGGGTGCCGAGGTCATCCCGCCCGAGCGCCGCCGCACCACCGCGGGTAGCCATCAGCAGTGCCTGCCCGGCGGTCAGCGCGGCGGCATCACCTGAGCTCAGCCGGGCCAGCCGGGCGGCCAGCCGGATGTCGTCCCAGAGATTGAGGTCATCATGCGAGGCGGGGCCATCGGTGCCCAGCCCGACCGCGATCCCCGCCGCGCGCAAGTCCACCAGTCGCGCGATGCCGGAGGCGAGCTTGCTGTTGGAGCCCGGGCAGTGCGCGACGCCGACCTGATGCCGGGCCAGCACCGCGATATCGGTATCGGAAAGCTGCACGGCATGCGCGGCCAGCACCCGGGCGCCATCACCCAGCACCCCGAGCTTCTCCAGCAGCAGCGGCACCGAGCCATGCGCCTCGCGGATCGCGGTGTCCTCCCCGGGGGCCTCAGCGACGTGGATGTGCAGCAGCGCACCCCGCTCCTGGGCGGCTGCGCCGGAGGCGGCCAGCGCGTCGGCGGGCAGGGTGTACGCCGCGTGCGGACCATATCCCAGTTCGATGCGCTCCCCGGGCCCGGAACGGACACCGTCGGCGTCGATCCAGGCGCTGATGGCATCCAGCATCTGCCGCCAGGTGCCCAGCCGGTCCCAGCCCGGGGCCGCAATGATGCCCGGCGTCACCACCGCCCGGCTCCCTGCGGCGAGCACGGCGTCCGCCACAGCCTCACTGTAGAAGTACATCTCCACGCTGGTGGTGATCCCGGCGCCCAGCATCTCCAGTACGCCGACCAGCATGCCGGCCCGCACATCCTCGGCCTCCACACGCGCCTCGGCGGGCCAGATCACCTCGGTCAGCCAGCGCATCAGCGGCAGATCCCCGCCCAGCCCGCGCAGCCCGGTCATCGCGGTGTGCGCGTGGGCGTTGACCAGCCCGGGCATCAGCACACCGGTCAGCGCCTGGACCGGCCCGGGCGCGGCCGGTGCGTCGGCGATGGGCCCGACGTGGGTGACGCGGCCGCCGTCATCGACGTCCACGACAGCATCACGCAAGACCGTGCATCGCTCGTCGCAGGGCAGCACCACAGGCGCGGTAAGGCGCATCACGGGATGCGCTCCACGAGGTGGTTCCGCCGCGACGCGGATGCCGGGTGCATAATCACCAATTCTGCCGCAGGCGTCCAAGACGAGCCATCAGCGGACGTACTCCGCGATCTGAACGGTGGCGGTCCGCATGAGGCCGGGGAGCGGCGCCTAGTCCGCGAGTCGCCCCGAACATCGCGCCGTACCGGTATCGGCGGCCCGTCTCGCCATCCACGCGCGCACGTCAGCGAGACCCAGCCCTCGCCCCACGCTGTCAAAAACACGCCACCACACCACATCCAGGCTCTGGCAGATACCAAGATCCAATGCCTGATGAACGGTGCATCGTCGCCGAATGCGCCACACTCGACTGGTCCACCTTGTCCAGCTACAAAACTGACACTGCCCACGCTTGTTAACCTGGTGCTGACGCAGCAGCGTGATGGCGATGACCAGGAGCCGAACCGTGTGCTCCTCGAGTAAGGCCGACGATCTCGGCACATCGTCGATTAACCACTCGGCCAGGTTCTCAATCTCTTCCGCGAATAACCGAGACCGCGTCTCCCACACGTGGCTCACGATTTCCAGTCAAGCTCGGTTGCATGCTTTGGAAGGGCATTCGGCTCGCCGATGACTTCGCCGTCGATCACCGCTCCCGGCATCTCGTCCGCACGCCGCCGCAACCGCTCGCCGACCGCGATGAGCCGGTGTGCGTAGTGTCGCTGCTCCTCGCCGCTGGCGCTTCCCTCCATGAGCCGTAGAGCGAAGGACGCCATGGCTCTGTTCAGCCGCGCCAGCTCGGCCAGCAGCTCCCGGTCCTCTCGGATCACGGCTGTGCCACCCGGCCCCCGCAGAATGTCGATGCCACGAAATTGCCACCTCGTTACCTGCTGGTTGGCGCCCAGAGCCGGGGCGAGTCCAATGACTCGAACGTCCAGGCCCTGGGGCCTGGATGGAAGCCTGGTCACCGCAGGATCCGGCGGGAACGATCTGCTGGTGCACTGGCGGCGCACCCGTGGCGCAGAACGCCCGGTATTACGCTGTCTGCGATGTTCCTAACCGGAAGGACGCGGCGCCTGTGATCACTGTTCACCGCTGGACTGGTCGTGAGGCAAGACTGCTTCGGAAGGCGCTTCGGCTCAGCGTCCGGGATTTCGCCGCACACCTCGGGGTGGGCGCGCGAACGATCAACAAGTGGGAAGCGCGGCAGGCGGACATCACTCCGCTGCCGTACATGCAGGAGGTGCTGGACACCGCCCTTGCACAGGCTTCAGATGAAGCGAAAGCCCGGTTCGCAGATGGCGCGCAGGTAGAGGGGTGTGATGAGCTGACCATCACCAAGCAACGGCCGGTCGCGTCGCAGCCGGAATCCAGCCAGGAAGACGATCCTGCCACTGTCGAGCGTCTTGGAGACGGACAAGCTGAGATTTCCGCGTGTGATGGATCGCACCTGCCAGATGAGCGGGTCGACGACCCTAGCCGTGATCTTGTGCTTTCCGCGTCGTGGGACCAGTGGGACGCGGTCAAGGCGTCGGTGGCGCTCAGTGGTGTCGGCCCCGTGCGACGTCGGCGGTTCGC
>DASTBN010000843.1:0-5889 GCA_035712045.1 Pseudonocardiaceae bacterium | reverse complement strand
CGGCCGCTGGCGTCGGCCGGATCAACTCAGCTCGGCATCCTGCCCGACAGGACGGCGTGACCGATGAGCAAGAGAGCGCTGGCGGCGGCCACCGCGAGCACCGCGGGCCTCGTCCAGCCATCGTCAAGCACACGGCGCGCTGGTCCTGAGAGCAGGAAACCGAGCAGGAGAAAGGGCAGAAGCAGTGCGCTACTCGCCAGCGACGCGGTGGTGATCCGGCCAGCACCAGCCAGCGCGGCGATCGAGGTCACCGATCCCAGGATGAAGTAGCCCGCCAGCGTGCTGCGGACGCGGGGACCTGAGGCGCTTTGGTAAAGCAATGCGATGGGGGGCCCGCCGATCGAGGCCACTGTGCTCCCCACCCCGCTCGCGAACCCAGCCACCAGCAACGAGGCCGGACGCGGGCGCGGGCGCCAGCGCAGCACGGAGAGCACCACACAGGCCAGCACGAACAGGCCGATCACCAGTGAGAACACCCGCTGCGAGAGCGCCATCAGGGCGAGCACCCCCAGCACGGTGCCGGGCAACTGGCCCGCCAGTGCCCAGGCGATCCCCGGCCAGTCAGCCTGCCCCCAGTCGCGGGACACCGCGAGCACCGCGTGCAGGGATGTCAGCAAGATCAGCGGAACGGGTACCAGCGAAGGGTCGATCATCGCCAGTAAGGGGGCCGCGATCAATGCCATGCCGTATCCCGCCGCGCCCTGAACCAGCGAGCTCACCGCGACCACCAGGCCAGCGGCGATGACCGTCACCATTCCCGCCTGATCCCACCCTCATGCAGGCACCTCTCGCCTGTCCGCATCAAGAGTAGGCAACTCGCTCACCGAAATTTCTCAGTGATCTCAGTGAATTGACGCTGTGCTCAGCGCTGCTGGTCCTGGGACGAAGTCGGGATCCACCTGCTCGGCCAGGTCGGCTCCGGCGGACCGGTTGGCCCAGGCGCTGGCGTTGCGCAGATGAAAACGCACGGTGTCGCGGTGATACGCCGCCCAGTCCCGTTCCGTCGCCGCCAGCTCGTCGTAGATCGCGGCGAGGGTGGTGCGGATCGGCGGCTCCAGCGTGCCGAAGGGCGGGGGATCGCCCCGCTCGGCGGCCCGCACCCAGCTGGAGTGCGCGACGTTCCCGAGGAGAACCTCACCCAATTCGGAACGCAGGTAGGCGGCGTCGGCGTGGTCAGTGACCTTGTTGCCGATCGCCCGCAGCCGCACCTGGTGCCCGTTCATGTGCTGGCGGAACTGCTGGTACACGCGGATCCCGCGGCGGGTCGGCTCGCACACCAGGACGATCAGGTCGAACCGGGTGAACAGGCCCGAGGCGAACGCGTCGGCACCGGCGGTCATATCGACTACCACACACTCTGCGGGGGTGTCGATGAGGTGGTTCAAGTAGAGTTCCACCGCCCCGGTCTTCGAGTGGTAGCAGGCCACCCCGATGTCGTTTTCGGCGAACTCGCCGGTCACCATCAGGTGCGCACCGGCCACCGGCCGGGCGAACCGGCGGTGCAGCTCGTCGCCGGGGTCATACCGGAGCAGCCGCGAACCGCTGCCCGGCGGCGTCGTCTTGATCATCATGGCCGCTGAGGTGATCCGAGGGTTGTTCCCGCGCAGATGATCCTTCAGCCAGGCCAGATCGGATCCAAGCGCTGGAATCGCGGCTGCGACGTGATCATCGAGTCCCAGGGCCTGGCCAAGGTGCTGGTTGATGTCGGCGTCGATGGCGAGGACCGGAAGGCCTTGATCGACTAGATACCGGGTGAACAGCGCGGAGAGCGTCGTCTTGCCACTGCCGCCCTTGCCGATGAACGCGATACGCACGCGAACGCTCCTCTTCCTCAGACGGGGACTTGACTGGAAACGACAATCATTATCGTATCGGGCCAGGAGCGCTCGGTCACATGGGACCCCAGGCGGCCTGAGATGATCCTCTTCGGGTGGTCGCTCTCGTCGGAGGCGAACTGGCTGATGGATGAGGCATTGCGGGTACCCAGCTAACCGCGTAGTGCCGCGCTTCAGCCTGTGGGGTTCCAGAAGTCGATCATACCTGCGCTGATCAGCAGTTTCATGCTGCCCGCTCGTACTCGTTGATCAAGCCGCCGAGAACCGGGCGACGCTTGATCTGTTCTAGCTGAGGTCCGTCACGGGGCGGGTTGGCTGGGGTGGGCGAAGGTTGCGGGCGCGGTGGGGCCGCCGGCGTGGGTAGCGTTGGACGACGGAACACGAGTAGACTACAATCCTGGTCTATGAGCACGATCCCGCTGTCGGAGGCAAAGGCCCGGCTCTCCGAGATCGCCGACGAGGTCGGGCGCACACACGAGCGCGTCCACATCACCCGTAACGGCCGCGAATACGTCGTGCTCCTCGCCGCTGAAGATCTCGAGTCCATCGAGGCGACCCTGGAACTGCTCGCCGACACCAGAGCCCAAGAGCGCATCGCCGCGGCGGAGGCCGACTTCGCCGCCGGTGATGTCCTAGACGAGCGGCACGTGCGAGCCCTGATGGACGAGTCGGCCCGGACCCGGCCCGAGTGACCTACCGGGTCCACGTAGCCCGTACCGTGGCACGCCAGCTCACCGGGCATCTGCCCGAGGCCGTCGCCGCGGCCTGCGTGGAGTTCCTCTACGGGCCACTGGCTGAGAACCCCCATCGCGTGGGCGCTCCGCTGCGCAAGCCCTTCGAGGGCTACTGGCGCGCTCGCCGCGGGGAATACCGCGTTCGCTACACCATCGATGAGACCACTCGCACGGTCCGGGTCCTCGACATCAGCCACCGGCGGGATGCCTACCACTGATCACGAAGGCTCAATGGCGGAGTATTCCTATCAGGAGGACTTTGAACTGAAAATCGGAAGGTCGGTGGTTCACTAGCCAGCAGAGTTGCCGCAGCCTGGTGAAAGAGAACAGGTGTGGGTATCCCCCGGCCTCCCTCAAGGACCACCGCACGCCGGCCTGGGGCAGAGTTGCCGGCAGACCGCCGCAAGTGCTGAAGCCCGGGGCTACCCCACTACCAGCAGTTTGTGTTGGTTGAGGGCGTGTGCGTAGTGGTCGAGTCCCTCCACGGACTTGAACCCCCACAGCAAGCTCGTTGAGCCCCCAACGCCTACACAGATCCATCATCCTGGCCGTGCGGTTTCGTGCCAGCCCTCCCGCGGCCTCGGCGGTGTCAGCAGCCTGCTCATCGGCTCAGTGGCATGACTGGGGACGCCACTGAGGCCAAGGAGCGGGAAATGCTGGGTGAGTGCCTCTCGGGTTACAGCGACAAGCATCCCGGCGTGCCGGTGCGACGGATCGTTGCCCGCGACCGCCCCGCACAACAGCTGCTCGAGCAGGCACAACACCCGCAACTCGTCGTCGGCTCGCGCGGCCGGGGCGCGTTCTCCGGCCTGCTGCTGGGCTCAGTAAGCCACGCGCTGCTACATCACGCGCCGTGCCCAATCGCCATTGTCCGGTCTGACCTCGGAAGCGCTGAAAGCGCCTGACAGCAGCAGGTCCCGTCCGGCGGTCCTTGGCCCTGGCCGGGCGGGAGTCGGGCGGGGATAGTGGTCGCTGATGGGTTTACGAGCGGAACCGATGGCATCAGGTAGCGATCTCGCGGAGCTGATCGCGCGGTATTACCGGCTCGTGCCCGCGGAGGAGCTGAGCGCCGTTAGCCCCGCTGAATTGGCGGCGGTGGTCCGGTCACACCTGGCATTGGCCACTGTGCGGGCGCCGGGCCGGGCACTGGTGCGGCTGCTCAATCCCACTCGTGCCGGGAATGGCTGGGATTCACCGGACACGGTGGTTCAGATCGTCACTGACGATATGCCGTATCTGGTGGACTCGGTGGTCGCCGAGTTGGCCCGGAGCGACATCCTGGTGCGGCGGCTGGTGCATCCGATCGTCCTGGTCCGCCGCGACCTCGCCGGAAACCTGCACGAGGTGCTTACTGGCTCCAATCCGGATGGAGCGCCCGCGGATACTGTGGTCGAGTCCTGGCTGTACGCGAGTATCGACCGGGTCACTGACGCGGACCGGGCCCGGCAGCTGGAGCAACGGTTGTTGACCGTGCTGACCCAGGTCCGTGAGGTGGTCGAGGACACCGCACGGATGACTGGCGTCGCGTGCGCCGTCGCTGACGAGCTGGATACGGCACCGCCACCGCTACCCGCTGCGGAGGTGACCGACGGTGCCGCCTTGTTGCGCTGGCTGGCCGACGGGCATGTCACTTTTCTCGGTTACCGGCGTTACGAGGTGGTCCGGGAACCGGCTGGCACTGCGCCCGGGTTGCGGGCGGTGCTCGGGTCCGGGCTCGGTGTGTTGCGCGGAGACAGCGTGGCCACCCGGGCCCTGCGCACCGGAGCGGGTGCCGAACCCCTGAGCCGTGACCTGCTGGTGCTGACCCAGGCCAGCTCGCCGGCTACCGTGTGCCGCCCGGTTTACCCGCACTACATCGGGGTGAAGACCTTCAACGACAGTGGTGAGGTCGCTGGGGAGCACCGTTTTCTGGGGCTGCTCACCACCGCCGCGTCGCACGCGGACGTATTGGGTATTCCAGTGATCGGGCGCCGGGTCCGTGAGGTGATTCAGCGGGCGGGGGTGCCGGTCGATTCCTATTCGGGACAGCAGATGCTGGAGGTGCTGCAGACCTACCCTCGGGGTGAGCTGTTCTCCGCCGATGTGGACTCGCTGTACCAGACGGTGACCGGAGTCCTGTCGCTGGCGCCGTGGCGCATGGTGCGGTTGTTCTGCCGGCGAGACCCGTACGGCCGGTTCTTCTCCTGCCTGATTTACCTGCCACGCGAGCGTTACACCACCGCCGCGCGGCTGGCCATGCAGGAGGTGCTGATGCGGGAACTGCGCGGCACCACTGTGGACTACAGCGCTCAGGTCGGCGAGTCGGTGTACGCGCGGGTGCACTTCACCGTGCACACCGATCCTGGTGATAGCGGCGTGCCCGCGGCAGCGGACGTTGAGATGATCACCGGGCGGCTCAGGGACGCCATCACTACCTGGGATGATCGGTTACTGGACACTGCTCAGGCCGCCGCTTCGGCACGCGGGGCGGCGATCGTCGACCTCACGCAGCGCTATCTGGCGGCCTTCCCGCAGGCGTACAAGGAGGACTTCGACGCCGCTACCGCCCTGGTCGATATCGGTCGGCTGGAAGCGCTTGACGCACTGGACGGCCTCGCCCTGTGCCTTGAGCTCCCGGACAGCGCCGAAACCGGAGAGCGGCGGCTGAAACTCTACCTGGCACGGCAGCGGATCACCTTGTCCCAGGTGCTGCCAGTGTTGCACGCGATGGGCGTCGAGGTCATCGACGAGCGGCCTTACCAGGTGATCCGCAGCGATGGGGCGCACTGCTGGATCTACGATTTCGGGCTGCGGCTGGAAGCCGCCCTGCGCCAGCGGTTGGTTGGCCAGGACGCCGGGGAAGTGCAGTGGCGGTTCAGCGATGCGTTCGTGGCCGCCTGGCGTGGCGCCTGCGAGGTGGACCGATTCAACGCGCTGGTCCTG
Source organism: Pseudonocardiaceae bacterium (assembly GCA_035712045.1). GTDB lineage: Bacteria > Actinomycetota > Actinomycetes > Mycobacteriales > Pseudonocardiaceae. Next base: position 398 of record DASTBN010000843.1, on the reverse strand, counting down.
CGGGCCGGCCTGAACTGGCGCCAGGTGGCGGTGCTGCGCGGCTACGTCCATTACCTGCGGCAAGCCGGCAGTCCCTACAGCCAGCACTATGTCGAGGATGTGCTGCTCGCGCGCAGCGACATCGCCACTGCCCTGGCAGTTCTTTTCGGGGTTCGCTTCGACCCGGCCCTGGATGGCGCCACCCGGGAAATCAGGCAGCACGACCTGGCTGTCCGGGCCGCCAGCCTGGTCGATGAGGTGGCCGGGCTGGATGCCGACCGGATCCTGCGTAGCCTGCTGAGCCTGATATTGGCGACACTGCGCACCAACTACTTCACCTGTGACGCTGGTGGTCACCGCCCGGCCTATCTGGCTTTCAAGCTCGACCCGAGAGCGGTGCCGGGACTCGCCGAGCCGCG
>DASTBN010000842.1:0-2359 GCA_035712045.1 Pseudonocardiaceae bacterium | reverse complement strand
AGACTGATCGTCCGCCGTGTCCCGTTCACCGCCCGGCAGATCGCCCGTCTGAAAGGGAGTGTCGGAGGAACCGTGTGAGGCTGGCCGAAAGGACTGGTCATGCCTACCTCTACAAGTTCCCATAGCGATGTGTTGAGTTGTCCGAGCGAGGAGCGAAGCGAGCCTGCGGGGCGAGCGACGCGATCCGAAACGGTGGAGCGGAGAGGGCGTTTGCCGGGGTTGCCGGACGGTCCGGCTCTGGATGAGCGCGGGCTGGAGATCGACGAGGTGCTGGACGCGTTGCTTGCCGGCGTGAGTACCGCGGAGGAGATCGCTGGGCCCGACGGGCTGTTGGCGCATCTGACCCGGCGGCTGTTGAACCGGGCGCTCGAGGCGGAGCTGACGGCGCATGTGGGCTACCCGGCGGGTCAGGCGCCTCCCGGGGGCACTGGCAACCCCCGCAACGGCCAGCCGGGCAAGACGGTGCTGACCGACCAGGGGCCGCTGCGGATCCGCTCCCCGCGGGATCGCATGGGCACGTTTGAGCCGCAGATCGTCAAGAAGCGCCAGACCCGGTGGGTCGGGTTCGACGAGAAGGTCGTCAGCCTGTACGCCCGCGGCCTGACCGTGCGCGAGATCCAGGGGCATTTGGCCGAGATCTACGGGACCGAGGTCTCGCCCGATCTGATCTCGAAGATCACCGACGCGGTGCTCGAGGACGCCAAGGCCTGGCAGAACCGGCCGCTGGAGCGCGTGTACCCGATCGTCTACCTGGACGCGCTGGTGGTCAAGATCCGCGACGGCCACGCGGTGAGAAACTTCGCCTGCTACGTGGCGCTGGGGGTCAACCTGGAGGGCGAGCGCGACGTGCTCGGGATCTGGTTCCAGCGCACGGAGGGCGCCAAGTTCTGGCTGCACGTGCTGACCGAGCTCAAGCAGCGCGGTGTCGCCGACGTGCTCGTCTTCTGCGTCGACGGGCTGACCGGGTTCCCCCAGGGCGATCGAGGCGACCTTCCCGCGCTCGACCGTGCAAACCTGCCTAGTGCACCAGGTTCGCAACTCGCTGAAGTTCGTCTCCTACAAGGACCGCAAGCCCGTCGCCGGCGACCTGCGCAAGATTTACACGGCCGCCAACCAGGACGCCGCGGCCGACGAGCTGCAACGCTTCGCGGAGAAGTGGGATGCCCGCTACCCGACGATCAGCCAGAGCTGGCTTGAGCACTGGGAGCAAATCACCCCGTTCCTGGCCTTCCCCCACGACGTCCGCCGTGCGATCTACACGACCAACTCGATCGAGGCCTTGCACCGGCAGACCCGCAAGATCATCAAGACGCGCGGGCACTTCCCGACCGAGGACGCCGCCCGCAAGCTGATCTACCTCGCGATCACCAAAGCCGAGCCCCGCTGGCGGCAGGTGCTGCACTGGCACTCAGCCCTGGCTGCGTTCAAAATCCACTTCCCCGACCGCGTCCCCGACAGTGACATCTAACCGCCAAGCCCGAGCTGGTTCCCCTCGCTTCAGGGGTTGGAGGCTGCCTGCTGAGGGCGTCGCCCGACGGACCATGGATGGCCGGCGGAATCGGCACGGACGGAATAGGCATCACCAACCACCCAAACTACCTGTCACTCCTTGACACTATCCAAGTAACCATTACACTCAAATAGTCAGCTTACACGGAAGATCTGACACCCTCCACGGTGTCGGTGCCGCGCAACCAGGCGATGTGGACCGCGCTCGGGCGGATCGAGGAGACCGCCTGGACCGACGCGCTGGACATGCCCGGCGCGCAGGTCGGCGAGACCACGTACCGGCCCGGCGGCTGGAAGCATGAGCCGCTCAGACTGATCGTCCGCCGTGTCCCGTTCACCGCCCGGCAGATCGCCCGCCTGAAAGGCTCCAGACGGCTCCAGACGATCCACCCCGAGCAACTGCAGATGGCGCTCGACGGACAGATCGACTCGGTCTACGGCTACACCTTCATCCTCACCGACATCTACCACCAGCACACCGCCTGGATCGAGCACTACCACCGTCACCGCGCGCAGATCGAAGAGCGCATCAAGGACACCAAGACCGGCCAGGCGCTGCGGCACCTCCCCTCGGGCGACATCAACGCCAACCGCGTCTGGTTGACCGCCAGCCTGCTCGCGCTCAACCTCACCGCGTGGTGCTGCGATCTCTCGCCCGCAGCCGCTGCCAGCGGCAACGCGCCCGACAACCGCACGCGCGCTGCGCCGTCACGCCCAAATGCTACGCCGGATCCTGTTCACCATTCCCGCCCGGATCATCCGCACCGGACGACGAATCATCCTGCGACTCCCGATCGGCCACCCGCACGCCGACAACCTCCAGGCGACGCTCGACGCGATCTACGCGCTC